>RQOI01000639.1 GCA_003854995.1 Candidatus Zhuqueibacterota bacterium | reverse complement strand
GAGATATACGAAGGCTGATGAATTCGATTGGCGATTTCGAAGAGTACTGGCTCATCCAGTTCAACATCTGAAAACACATAATAGCTGCGAATGATCTTTTTGATGTATCCCTTCTCCTGCCATTCGCTCAAGCGCCTCCGATGAAAGGTAGGATCCATTTTCTTAATTTCCTGAACCGAAAAGAGCGTATATCCTTTGAGGGCTTCTTTCAAATCTAAGAACTTCATTATATTTCTCCAACATGCTATTTTTAGCACTTTCGTGAAATAAAATAGAAATTAAAATGATAAGAAGCAACTCTAAAGTGCGAGTTCATCGCTCCTTGATAACAGATAAAACGCGCTTTGCATTTCGCCGGACAACAGACGTTTCACCTTTGGGCGCGTGGCTTTATCCATAATGGCAATCGCTGGAGACGGCTGTTTCATTGTCCCACTGAATTTCAACATCTTCATTTTTGGCGCGTTCTTTTCTGACACAATCAAGGGTGTCTAGTTTGAATGTTCTGCCATCGTTTGTTTGTATGGCGGTTAATATGTGAAAAAATTAATCAAAAGATAAACTATATTTGGCCAGGTTAATAATAATTCTCTTCGGCTTGGCGGCTTAGCGCGATGCCATCTTTTTACTCGCTGCTTGATAATAGCCGGTGACAGCAATACAGAGATCGTCATACACTTCAACAATGGCATACGAGTTATTCTCCGCGCCGCTCCCTTCGACCATGGCTTTCAAGGTGTAATAGTGAGCATTCTCGATGAGGCCATAGCCTCCGGCGTGGTTATGCCCCTGAAACACTGCTAAAAAATTTTGTCTGGCTTGCAGAATCTGTCGAAGAGCCGCCGCATTTCTGACGCAATGGTCGCCATCGCCGTCCAGCTGCTGGTGCACAAAGACAATGACCGGTTTGGCTGTGCCGCCGAGATCCTTCGCCAGCCATTCGAGCTCTTTCTGGGGAATATTAGCATCGCGCCAATCAAAGTTGCCATGATCATAATCACTTCCATCGGCCCGATAGTTGGCGTCGAGCACGACGAAATGAATGTCGCCTGCATCAAAGGAATAATAGCCGGCATCGCGGGAGATGCCGCTATTTTCGACGATAGCCAGGAACTGTCGCTTTGAGATGCTATCCATGTCATGATTCCCGAGAACGTGATAGCGCATGCCCCTGAAGCGCCGAAAGATAATCTCAATAGAGCTCAAATAGCGCAAGGTGTTCTTTTCTTCAGGAGGATCGTCCTGGTCCTTCAAGTCGCCGAGCTCGATGAGAAAATCGACCTTTTTCTCGTTCATGAATTCAACGCACTCGGCCAATTTGGCAAAAGATTCTCTGTAGAAACGTGTCCTCTGCGCAGGCGCATCGGCGTAATGAACATCCGCAACAATCCCAAAACGCAGTTTCGTCTTGTCATTCGATTCATCGCCATGCACGGACCGTGTCCCAGACAAGCCGAGGCCAATAGCGGAAAACTTGAGAAAATCGCGCCTGGCGACGCATTGCACTTTTCCTTTTTGCCGTGGTTCCAAGTTAATTATTTGCTCAAGTTGTCCTTATCATCTATCCTCAACACAAAATTCTCCCCCGGCGCCAGTTCCTGCTCAACCAGGCTGTCCTTGTAGCGCACCCGGCACAAGCCGCCGACAATAGCCGTGATCTGTGCGGATGTCAATGCGCCATCCCTCCAGGTCATGGCCACCGTGTAATTGCCGCGCGCTTTCAATCCCGTCACCTGTCCTGTTGGCCAGGCCGAGGGCAACGCGGGCAGCAGATGTATTTCACCGCCATGGCTTTGCAGCAGCATCTCGGCAATACCGGCGGCGCCGCCAAAGTTGCCGTCGATTTGAAACGGCGGGTGAGTGTCGAATAGATTAGGCAGCGTTGACTTGGCGAGCAGCAGTTGCAGGTGTTTGTGCGCCTCCTCCCCATCCAGCAGGCGTGCGAAGAAATTGATGATCCAGGCTCTGCTCCAGCCCGTATGGCCGCCGCCGTGCGCCAGGCGTCGCTCTATCGTCTTGCGGGCGGCTTGAAAGAGCTCGGGCGTTGCCGGCGTGATCTGCCTCCCCGGATGCAGGCCGAAGAGATGCGACATGTGCCGGTGTCCCGGCTCCGCTTCCTCGTAATCCTCGATCCACTCCTGCACCGTGCCCGCCGAGATTTTAACCTCCGGCAACCGTTCGAGGGCGTCCTGCATAGCTTTCACAAAGCTGGGATCATCGTTCAAGAGCTGCGCCGCGACAGTGACACTATGGAAAAGTTCGGTGAGAATCTGAATATCGATCGTCGCGGCGTAGGTCATCTGATACCGTTTGCCGTCCTGATGAATGAAAGTATTTTCCGGCGAAGTGGACGGCGCGGTGACGAGCAGGCCATTTTCATCCTCGATGAGAAAATCCAG
>RQOI01000105.1 GCA_003854995.1 Candidatus Zhuqueibacterota bacterium | reverse complement strand
TTTGTCAATCAGGCTGTTGTCCCACCCTTCTTCTAAAATTTCAGCAAATTCTTTCAGCATCGCAGCCTTTTTATAATCATAGATGGATGTGCCGACGCCGCTGATAATATAGTCCGGTTCCGGCAAGATATGCATTGAAACCAATTGCTTAATGTCGTCCAGCAGCCGCCCGCTGTTATAGCACAAGAGCGGGCGATTTTTGGGACCCAGCTTTGACCATAATGTGCGAAAAAGAGTCAGAGCGTCAGGTTCATCAAGAAAAGTACCGTCCAGGTCTGTCGAGAAGAGTCTGATCCTTTTTTTGCTGTTCAATTTCAAGCCTTCCTTTTGTGCATGATCTGCTGTGCGATGAAATTCGTACCATTGAGGTAGAAAAAGTCCTATAATATAAAATACAAACAAGCCGACTGATATTCCACCTGCGGCGATGAATTCAAAAGTTGAAAGTTTTTCTTGAGGCTTGCCGACAGAACCTCATTATTTTGTTTGATCCTTTCTGCAAAGCAGCTGGAATAAGTGGTATGTCAATCGTGTTCTTATTTCCCTGTTAGAAAATGATTAATAATGAAAGGGAGAATAAAATGTCATATGAATGGAAGGTTGGCGAGCGTCCTTACACGGACGATGAGGCAAAAAAGCTGTTATCAAAGGTAACAAGTCCGGAGACCACTGACTGGCATTACAACAAGCACCATAAAGGCTATGTGGCTGCGCTCAATACGATTGAAAAAGGGCTGCAAACAGCAGATCGCAGCAAGGCGAATGGGAACTATTCCGAAATCGGCGAGCTGAAAAGAAGGTTGACCTGGAATCATTCCGGCGCCCTGCTGCACGACATTTACTGGCAGGTCTTGGGCGGGGATGGCGATCCGGCGAAGGGCCCTGACATCAAAGCGGCCATTGAAAGAGAGTTTGGATCCTTTCAGGAGTGGGCAAATGATTTCAAAGCAACTGCCTTTGCCGCGAAATTGAGCGGCTGGGGTCTTCTTGTCTATGATTCTCTTTACTCAGGACGGCTGTTGAATGTGCTCGTCGATGAGCACCAGTACGGCGCCATTTGGGGCGGCGTCCCCTTGATCGCGTGCGATGTGTTCGAGCACGCCTATTATCATAAGGATGGCCCGGGACGTAGCACGTATATTGATAATTTCGTCGATAATCTGCATTGGTCGCGAATAAACGACAGATATGTGCGCCTCGTGAAATAGAAGAAGGGCTTATGAAAAATGAAAACAGAAAATTTGATGTCGGAAGTCGTGTGCAGGTCAAGCCCGCGGTGAGTATTGTTCAGTCCCTGGACCCTATGAACAAGACAGATGGATGTCTGTTCATGGAGCAGATGTGGGATCTCTGTGATCAAAAATTCGAGGTATTGCAGGTAGTTGAAAACTTTTTCGACAAACCTCGGTCGAGCGTGTTTGCCAGTAAATCGAATTTATACATTCTTGACGGCGTAACATGCGATGGCACAGTTGAATATTATAATCACCCCTGCGACAAGACCTGCTTTCTGTTTTGGCACGAGAACTGGCTTTCTGCAGCAGAAGAATGAATAAAGGGGTGAGACCACCGTTGTCGAAGGCCTGAAATTCCCAAAGTGCGGGCGAGAAAAATGTTTCCGCTCGCACATCTCAATGATGCTAAAAATCTGTCTTTTTTCTATCGGATTATTTTCATCCCCTTTACTTAAAATTTGGTAGATTTTCAATAAAAATATTTGCATTTTTCTTGTGAATTCCGTTGAATGATAAAGCACAAGGAGAAAAAAATGCCCGTCAGACAAGAAGTGTTTGGTTCTCTGCCAGATGGCACAGAGATAACTAAATTCATTCTTTCCAATTTGAATAATATAAGCATTGAAATCATTCAGTACGGCGGCATCATCACGGCCGTCCATCTGCCGGATAAGGAGGGAAATCGTTCGGATGTGTGCCTGGGATTTGATAACCTGGACGACTATCTGGCTGGCCATCCCTATTTTGGCTGTATCGTCGGCCGCGTCGCCAATCGGATAGGCGGTGCATCTTTTAAATTGGGCGGCATCGAATACAAGCTGGCGAAAAACGATAATGGCGTCAACCATCTGCACGGTGGCAAGGTCGGCTTTGACAAGGTCGTGTGGGAGGCAGAGCCTTTCGAAACCGAGGATGTCTGCGGCGTGACACTGAAATACACGAGCGAAGATGATGAAGAGGGCTATCCCGGTCTGCTGGATGTCACGGTTGTCTACAGCTTGAATGAAGAGGATGAACTGACCATCAATTACAAAGCAGAGACCGATGCCCCGACGCCGGTGAACTTGACCAATCACGCCTACTGGAACTTTGCCGGCGCCGGCTCTGGCAATATTCTCGGCCATATGCTCAAACTAAATTGTGACCGGGCGTTGGCTGTTGATGATCAACTCATTCCCACCGGTGCGATCAAAAATGTCGCCGATACACCCTACGATTTCCGCAAAGCGAAAGCGATTGGCCAGGATATCGCCGAGGTCGGCGGCTATGATGACTGTTTTGTCATCAACCGGAGCGCGGATGATGATGATCTGGTCAAGGCGGCCGAGGTCGTTGATCCTGTCACGGGTCGCGGCATGCGCTTGTACACCACGAAACCGGGCGTACAACTTTACACCGGAAATTTTCTCAACGGCATCAAAGGCGCAGGCGGTGTTTTTAACAAACACGATGCCTTTTGTCTGGAGACGCAATATTTTCCCAACGCTGTGAACCAGCCAAATTTTCCCTCTATTATTTTGACGCCGGGTGAAACTTATCATCACATCACCGTGCATCAATTTTTTATTGATTGACAGGGCGGGTGAAAACAGGAGTTCCGCATGAAAAAGAATGAACAGTATGTCATCGGCGTGGATTATGGGACCGATTCCGTGCGCACGATCATCGTCGATGCCGCGGATGGGACGCAGATCGGCACCGATGTCTTTTATTACCCTCGTTGGCGGGATGGCAAATATTGTGATCCTCCGAACAATCAATTCCGCCAGCATCCGCTGGATTATATCGAAGGTCTGGAAGCATCGATAAAGGGCGCGTTGGCAAAATCTCCGCCGAGGACGGCGGCGAAAATCAAAGGTCTTTCTGTGGATACGACCGGCTCCACGCCCTGCGCTGTCGACAGCAAGGGCACTCCCCTCGCCCTCACGGCTGGCTTTGAGGAGAATCCAAACGCCATGTTTGTGCTATGGAAAGATCATACCGCCGTCAAAGAGGCTGAGGAGATTAATAACGCGGCGCATGCGTGGCGCCCGGATTTCACCCAATATTCGGGCGGCATCTATTCGTCAGAATGGTTCTGGTCGAAAATCCTGCATGTGCTGCGACAAGACGAGGACGTGCGTCGAGCTGCTTTTTCCTGGGTGGAACATTGCGACTGGATTCCGGCGCTGCTGACCGGGGTGACTGATCCCCTCAGCATGAAACGCAGTCGAACGGCCGCCGGCCATAAAGCGATGTGGCACGCCTCCTGGGGCGGTTTGCCGTCGGAAGAGTTTCTGACGACGCTCGATCCGCTGTTGGCCGGTCGGCGCGCCCGGCTGTTCACGGAAACCTTCACCGGTGATGTCGCGGCGGGCCGCCTCACATCGGAATGGGCGGAGCGACTCGGACTGTCGACAGATGTCATCGTCGGCGTCGGCTCTTTTGATGCGCACTTTGGCGGCATCGGAGCTGAGATCGAACCGCACATGCTCGTCAAAGTCATGGGCACTTCCACGTGCGACATGATCATCACCGATCGGCCGGAAGGCGAGGAACATCTTGTCAGAGGCATCTGCGGCCAGGTCGATGGCTCCATTGTTCCCGGCAAACTTGGCATGGAGGCCGGACAGTCAGCGTTCGGCGATATCTACGCCTGGTTTAAAAAATTGCTCATGTGGCCGGTGGAGCATCTGCTGGCAGGTATGAACAAGATCGATGACAAAGTCAAGCAGCTGCTCATCGATGAGATCGGCGACACCATCATCCCGGCACTATCACGCGAAGCGGCGAAAATCTCCATCGATGAGTCGAGCATCGTGGCTGTTGACTGGATGAACGGCCGGCGGACGCCGGATGCCAATCAGGCGCTCAAGGGCGCCATCACCGGATTGAATCTCGGCTCCGATGCGCCGCGACTCTTTCGCGGTCTCGTCGAGGCGACCGCTTTTGGGGCCAAAAAGATCGTCGATCGCTTTGTCGAGGAAGGAGTGACCATCAATGGCGTCATCGCCATCGGCGGCATTGCGAAAAAATCCCCCTTTGTCATGCAGATCACAGCGGATGTGCTGGACATGCCGATAAAGGTCGCGGCCTCGGAGCAGGCCTGCGCCCTCGGCTCAGCCATGGCTGCGGCCGTTGTCTCTGGTCTCTATCCTGACATCGAGGAGGCGCAGCAGGCCATGGGAAGCGGATTCGAACAGATCTATGAGCCGATTCCCGAAAACGCCGAGAAATACCGGGCGGTCTATGACAAATATTCCAAACTGTGCGATTTCATTGAGAAAGAGTTTACGTTCTAATGTCACAGGAGTGAGTCGGTTGGGGCGACGGCAGTGCGGTTATGAGCAACTATGATGATATAAGACAGCGCGTTTACAACGCCAATATGGAACTCCCGCGACAGGGGGTGGTGATCTATAATTTTGGCAATGTCAGCGCCATCGATCGAAAAGAGCGGATCGTGGCCATCAAGCCGAGCGGCGTCATGTACGACCTGCTGAAGGCGGAGGATATCGTCATCCTTGATTTGGCCGGCAACATCATTGCGGGCGATCTCAAACCCTCTTCTGACACCAAAACGCATCTGGTGCTCTATGAAAAATTTCCCACAATCGGCGGCATCGTCCACACCCATTCGCCCTACGCCGTCGCGTGGTCGCAGGCGGCGCGCCCCCTGCCGGTCTACGGCACCACCCATGCGGACCAGACCCACCTCGACATCCCCTGCACAGCCTTCATGGACGACGCGATGATTCAAGGTGACTATGAAGAGGAGACCGGACATCAAATCGTCAAGACATTTGCGACTCTGTCCTATGAAGAGGTGCAGATGGTGCTGGTGGCCGGGCACGGTCCTTTCACCTGGGGGCAAACGCCGGAAAAAGCCGTCCTCAACGCCGTCGTCCTTGAGGCGCTGGCCAAAATGGCCTTTTTGACAGAACAGATCAACCCGAATGTGGACCGGCTCAAAGAGACCCTCATTCAAAAACATTATCAACGGAAGCATGGTCCGAACGCCTATTACGGGCAAGGTTAGATATCATAGAAATCGATCCGCGCGTATATGACTCTCGTTCTGACTGTCAGCGCTAAAAATCGGCCGGCTTGAAAGCTCGCAGTCGCTGACAGTTGTCGCTGTAACGCTGCACCATTCTGCCTGACGGAGGACATTATGAAAAAGTTTGTATTTTTTGTCAGCATCTGTTTTGCTTCTTTCATCCTCGCATCCGATTATCCCTTTAATGGGCTCAATACGAACATGGGCAATCTTTATCTTCTATCCGATACTGTGACCCGTTCTATTAGCCCGGAAAATTACGCCGGCGAGAAGGGAAAAGGCGGCATGGCGCAAGTGGGCGAAGGGACGGCGAGCGATGCCGCCCGCGATCTTGGGCAGGGCTGGAAAGTCAATCCCTTCATCATCATCAGGGCTGGCGAGACGTTCACCCTGGCCGAGATCGACGGCCCGGGCGCCCTGCAGCAGATCTGGATGACGCCGACCGGCCATTATCGTTACAATATCCTGCGATTTTACTGGGACGACGAGACATCGCCGTCCGTTGAGGTCCCGGTCGGCGATTTTTTCGCCTGCGGCTGGAACGAATATCATCAGATCTCGTCGCTGGCCGTCTGCGTCAATCCCGGCAGCGCGCTCAACTGTTACTGGATCATGCCGTTTCGTAAAAAATGCCGTATCACCATGGAGAACATTGCTGAAGAGGCTATGCGACTCTATTATCAGATCAACTACACCCTCGCCGATGTGCCCGAGGATGCCGGCTATTTTCACGCTCAATTTCGCCGCACCAATCCGACAAGGGTGAAACAGGATCACGTGATTGTCGATGGCATCAAAGGCAAAGGTCATTATGTCGGCACTTACTTGAACTGGCAAAGCAATAATAACGGCTGGTGGGGTGAAGGCGAGATAAAATTCTTCTTGGACGGCGATACCGATTTCCCGACCATTTGCGGCACTGGCACCGAGGACTATTTCTGCGGCTCATACGGTTTCGCGTCTGACATCCCCACCGGTGTACAAAATTACGTCGATTACACCACTCCGTACGCCGGTTTTTACGTGGTCCGTCCGGCAAAGGATCTGCTCACGAAATCGCAAACCCGTTTCGGCCTCTACCGTTGGCATATCGCTGATCCCATTCGGTTCAGCAAAGACCTGCAAGTCACCATTCAGGCGCTCGGCTGGCGCAGCGGCGGACGCTATCAGCCCCTGCAGGATGATGTGTCATCGGTCGCCTTCTGGTACCAGGCGGAGCCGCACGCACAGTTTCCACTGCTGCCGAGCAAGGATGAGCTGGAAATTCGCTGATCAGTAACTTTAATCGCCTGTCGATGCGTATAGAACCAAGCTGAGTAGGACACCAGCGCTGTGGTTGGTAACATATTGAAACTTTTTTTAAGACGATTCATATGGAGATTTTTATTAGACTTTGTAAGTTGATTTTCTGAACAATTCGGGGAATGCATGCGCAAGTTGACCTATACAATCACTACAGAAACCGGCCTGCTTGATGAAAAATATGGCGTCACAGAGGAGCAGTCCGCTAAAATGCAGGAATGCTATCGCGCCATTCAAGAGGATGGCTACTGTGATATTGAAAAGGTGAAAAAACTTGTCCAGCAGTATCCCCATATCCCGCATTTTCAAAATTATCTGACCGTTGGTTATTTGCTGGCCGGTCGTGTAGATTTGGCTTTTCTTGCAAACGATCGACTGCTGAACCAATTCCCTGACTATCTGTTCGCCAAAGTGAACAAGGCGAACGAATTCGTTGAAAAAAAACAGTTTGAAAAAGTAAAACTGGTCCTTGGCCCGGCGCTTGACTTGCAGGCACTCTATCCAGAACGGCAC
>RQOI01000638.1 GCA_003854995.1 Candidatus Zhuqueibacterota bacterium | reverse complement strand
TCATCGTCGGACATTCTGGTGCGCCAGACTGCAAAACTTGAGATTCGGCAAAATCCTTTGGTTTGTTGCGGCATTTTCTAAAGAATCCTTTCGAGAAGATTTTGTCTAGCCTGGAAAATTCACCCGCACCAAGACACCAAGATTGATTTTATTATGGTTAGACACCGTGAAAAGATAGCTTTAAAAACTCGTTATTCTGCTGACTCATTTTTAAGCCTTTGTGTTTTTGTGGTTTTGTGTTGATTTTTTATTCAATTTTACCAGTAACTGACGTTGTACGGCGAGCGCAAACAGGAACTTTATCTTTCGCACAAAAATTCATATATTGATCTAGTCGTATCATCAAAATGACGAGGCAAAAAAAATGTCAAGATGGCTCATTCTATCCGCGTTCGTCCTCACTCTCTTTTGCCTCCTCCGTGCTGAAGAGATCATCGTCACGATAAATCCGGATCAGACGGTCTTGACCAGCACTTTTCATATCGGCGCCACCCATACGCACGGCTTTTGGGAATTCGGCAACAGCGACGCCGTGCAGCGCGCCAGAAATCTGCTCGTCGACGGCCTCGCCCTGCAAAACCAACACATCATGGGATGGGGCGTCGGCAATCCCGAGCCGTCGAGCGGCGTCTACAACTGGGGCGATCTCGATCGTCGCGTCGATTTGATGCGCTCACTCGAGGCGCCGATGTTCATCACCTTCTGCCAGGCGCCCGGCTGGATGAAGGGCGCAGGGGATTGGGAGATGGAACAGGAGGTTCTGGACGAATATGTTGACGATTTCGCCGACCTGTGCGGCCGCATCGCTGCGCGCTATCCGGATGTCACCTATTTTCAGGTGTGGAACGAGCTGAAGGGCTATTGGAGCAGCGCGCTCAACAATTGGGATTACGTGCGCTATACCGCCCTCTACAACGCTGTTTATACCGCCGTCAAGTCAGCCCGACCCGACGCCCTGGTCGGCGGGCCGTACATCGTCATCCAGGGCGATGGCGCTGTCGAGATCGGCAAGCGCGGCCGCGACACGCACGTGCCGCTGGACAGCCGCGACAGAACGTTCCTCAATTACTGGCTGAAAAACAAGATCGGCGCGGATTTCATTTGCATGGATTATGGCCTCATCGACTATCACGACACCAACACCTATACGCACGACGAACAGATGCAGCTTACCCGTTTCTTCGGCGTCTGGATCAGCGACATTCGCGCCATGACCGATCTGCCCATCGTCATCTCCGAGTTTTACGGCGGCTCGGATGAGTCTGACCCGGAATTCACCGGCGCCAACCATGCCTCCTGCTACCTCCACGCACTCATGAACGGCGCCTCTGTCGCGCTGCAGTGGAATCCCGAACAGGGCGAACTGGACAATTTTCTCTTCACCGACACCGATGCGACCGATGGCGGCCAACCGACAGCGCACTATCACGCCGTCAAAGCCATCAATGACTTTTTTTATGCAGGCACGGATATCGTCGCATCGACATCATCATCGGCCTGGCTGGAGGTGCTGGCGTCGGTCGACAAGACCATGCTCATCAACAAAAGAGACGAAACCGTCACCGCTGTGGTCAACGGTGAACGCGTTGACCTGAATCGCTACGAGATCAGAGTAATGGACACGCCGGCCGCGGCGAGCGTCAATGCAGGAGAACAAGTCGAGTCCTCGCGCATGCAAATAGACTATGCTGCCGGACCTGCAATCCATCTGACAGCTGCGCGCTCAACCACGGTCTCGGTGCAGATACACAACCTGCTCGGCCAACGGGTGCAGCAGTTCTCCCGGCCGGTCCTCGCCGGCGCCGCCACTGTCATCGACATCAGCGCAGAAACAGCGCGGTTGCCAAAAGGCGTCTATTTTCTGCATGTCAACGGATTGGAGAAACCGCTGGTTCAACAGATGACCATCAAATAAATCAGAATAGAATAAATTAATATTTCGTCCCAATTGGATTAAAATTTATTGGAGGGCGTATGAAGCGACGAGATTTCATCAAAACGACTGCCGGCGTCACCACGGCGACCATTTTGCCGCACTTTATGTGCAGCGCTCCGCCGGAGATACCCAGGCGCATCCTCGGCCGCACCGGCGAAAAGCTGTCCATGCTTGGATTCGGCGGCGTGCTGGTGATGAACGAGGAGCAAAAAATTGTGAATGAGATGGTGGCCAAAGCGTACGATCACGGCATCAACTATTTTGATGTCGCGCCATCCTATGGCAATGCCGAGGATCTCCTCGGGCCGGCGTTCGCACCCTATCGCGATAGATGCTTTTTCGCCTGCAAGACCACGGAGCGCACGGCCGAGGGGGCGCAGCGCGAACTCGAAGAATCGTTGAAAAAACTGCGGACGGATCACTTTGATCTCTATCAACTGCACGCGCTGACCACCCTTGAAGATGTCGAGGCCGCTTTTGCGCCCAAGGGCGCCATGGAGACATTTCTGCAGGCGCAAAAAGAGGGCAAGATACGCTACATCGGCTTTTCAGCGCACTCTGAGCTCGCCGCGCTCTCGGCCATGGATCGCTATGATTTTGACACGATCTTGTTCCCCATCAACTTTGCGGCCTGGTACAAAGGCAACTTTGGTCCGCGGGTCGTGGCGAAAGCCAAAGAGACAAACAAAGGCATCCTGGCGCTGAAAGGACTGGCCTATCGGCGCTACCAGGAAGGAGAGGACAAACTCTATCCCAAAGCATGGTACGTGCCGATCGATATCAACGACACAGAGCTGGCGCAGAAAGCCTTGTCGTGGATCTATGCACAGGGCGTCACAGCTGCGATTCCGCCCGGAGAGCCGCTGTTCTGGGATCGAGCCTTCCGCATTGCGGCCACGGCATCAGAGTTGGGTCCAGGTGATATCGAGCAGCTGCAGAACGAGGCGAGCGGCATCGCGACGCCGATTTTCCCCGAAGCAAGAGTTTGATGCAAAAGCGATCATGAATATGCCCGCCCGCGGTGAGGGCGGGCATTCTTCTATCCCCACTGCGCAGAAATTAATCGCCTGCTACGGAAAAATCTTTTTCTTTCTCCATAGTCCAACCGGTGTATCCCAACAGGATCGAAATCATGGGATTCAGCAGGTTCAAAAAAGCGAACGGGAGATAGGCAAAGGGATGCACGCCCAGCGTCGCCCACATATAGGCGCCGCAGGTATTCCATGGCACGAGCGCGGAACTGAGGGTGCCGCCGTCTTCCAGCGCCCGGGATAAGTTTTTCATCTTGAGTCCTGCCCCTTGATACGCCTCGCGGTACATGCGGCCAGGCACGACGATGGCCAGATACTGATCGGGTGCAATGATGTTCATGCCGATGCAGGTCAACACGGTCGAGGCCACCAGGCTGCCTTGCCTTTTCGCCCTCTGCAAAATCGCACGCGCGATGGCACTGAGCATGCCGGTCGTCTCCATGACGCCGCCGAATGCCAGAGCGCACATGATGAGGGCGACAGTCGACAACATGCTTTCCATGCCACC
>RQOI01000637.1 GCA_003854995.1 Candidatus Zhuqueibacterota bacterium | reverse complement strand
GGCATGTGCATGGCCGGATTGCCGACCGTGGCCACTTTGAGTTTGTCGACGCGTTTCTTCATAATGGCGTCCAGGCCGAAGAAAGTGAAAAACAGCGTCGCTTCGATGCCCTCCATGCGGGCGCCGTTCGCCATGATCAGGCCGGGATAGACGCCTTCGAGCGAGCCTCGCGAAATGATGATCGATACTTTTTCAATTTGATTTGCCATATTTTTCTCCGTTGCTGTCACACACATCCCTGCGGCTTGCCGAGGCCGGCAATTCGCGCTGCTTTTTTGGCCGGTCCTTTGGGGAACCATTCGTACAGATCTTTGGTGGCAATGTTGCCGACCTTGTTCATGCGACGAATAGTCGGCGACTGGCCTTTTTCCTTATAGTCATTGCGGATGAAATGGATGACTTGCCAATGTCCGTCGGTCAATTGGGCAATCCCCTCTTCGTCAGCCAACACCTTGGCGATCTCTTCATCCCACTGATCGGGATTGGTCATGAAGCCTTCATCATCAAAATCAACCTGTTTTCCTGCGATTTCACGTACTGGCATATTTTTCTCCTTTATTAAAGTCATTTCCAAACTGAGCGATCAGCCGTCAGCTTTCAGCGCTCAGCCTAATGATTATGTTTTATTAAATGGCTGAAAGCCGACGACTGAAGGCTGATCTCTCAGATCAGGTCATTGTTTTCGTCAGTCACCATTCTGCATGGCCGAGCGTACGGGCAATTTCTCGGCCACTTGTTTCACAATTCCCAGACCGATGCTGAGAACGCGTCGCACGTCTGGGTCGAGCATTTGTCGCATCAGGCCAAAGGTCGATCTCCTGGCCGGAATGTCAACCTGGATATCGCGGAGCGTCGCGACAGCTTTTTGCAGGGAGGCTACCCTGTCCGGCTGCGCGACCTCCCTGACGATATCGATCATGGCGACCATACTTTCGCCTAACATTCTGATATCCTCTTCCGAGTACCTGGCAACGATGTCATCGACGACGCTGAAAGTCGCTTTCATGAAGCGAAAATATCCCCTGCTTTCCAGAGCATCCAGGCGCCCCAGCACTTCGTCAAATATATCTTTGGAGAGCGGCACCAGATCCTTGAGCAGGTCCTGAGCTCCTTCCACCTGTTCGAACAAAGCGGTGAGGCTACGGATATTGCGCAGCATCTTTTTCACCAGGTAGATCAGATCTTCGTGGCCAAAGTAAGGGGAAATCTCATCCAGTTCTTCAGCCGCCGTATTGAACAGATCGGTTAAAACCGGCGTCAGATCTTTCCACAACTCTTCCATCTCTCGCTGGCGACGCTGCGTCTCCCTCATCTGCTCAGTGAGAAAATCGATCTTTTGATGCAGTAATTCCAAGTCTTTATCCAAAGCAACCCTCCTTTCTCAGCGCATTTTTCCGGCCATGTTCATCTGCGCCTGAATGGGCAGCTCGGAGCCTCGCAGCAGCAGATTCCAATAGACCCAACGGAACATCATCTTGCCCCAGTGATTTGCTTTGGTCTCCTGCAGCAGCGAGAACGGTCCAATGCCCGGCAACGGGTATTTGCCCGGCAGTGGCTCAACGTCATAGTTGAAATCGATCAGCATGCCTTTGCCAAATCCGGATTCGATGAAACAGTTGGCGTGGCCGTCAAATCCATCCAGCAACGGCAGGCCATCGATGGCGCGCTGCATATTCTCGGTCAAGACATCGGCCTGAAAATGGGCCACTGAACCGGCTTTTGAACTCGGCAGATCCGTCGCGTCGCCAATGACAAAGACGTTTTCATGCGCCTTGGATTGCAGGGTATTCTTGTTCGTCGGCACAAAGTTCAGTTCGTCGCCCATGCCGGAACGCTCGATGACCGCATCGCCCATATTCGTCGGAATCGTGACGAGCAGGTCATAAGCCACTTCCGTGCCGTCGAATGCCACCAATTTGTTAGTACTTGCATCGACAGAACCCGTATTGAATTCGCTGATGAGATGGATATTTTTTTTATCGAGAAAATCGCCCAATATCGCGGCCGCTTTGGGCTTGGTGAATGCTCCGGGGAGCGGCGTGACAAATGTCAGATCGACTTTGTCGCGAATACCCTGTTCCGTAAACCACCAGTCGGCAAGAAAGAGAAATTCCAGCGGCGCCACCGGACATTTAATCGGCATCTCGACGATGTTGAGCACCATTTTGCCGCCGGGCCAGTGCTTGAGATATTTCTGCAAATGGCAGGCGCCTTCGATCGTGTAAAAGTCAAAGATGTTCTTATGCCAGCCGGCCTCGGCCAGACCATCGGTCTCTTGCGGTCTGATGCGCGTGCCAGTGGCGATGATGAGATAGTCATAACTGAGAACCCGACTGTTCGCCAGCTTAACCCTGCTCTTGTCAGGCTCGATCACGTCAATGCTCGACACGATCAACTCCACGCCCTTGGGGATATAATCCCGCCTCGGTTTGATGACATCGTTGCAGGTGTATATGTTGAAGGGGATGAACAGCAAACCCGGCTGGTAGATGTGCGTCTCATCCTGATCGACAATGGTGATCTGCCACTCATCCCGGGCCAGTGTCTGAAACAGCTTGTTGGCCATGATGGTTCCGGCGGTGCCGCCGCCTAATATGACTATATTTTTCATGATATCCCTTCGCTGTTAATTTACTATTTTTCAATCTTTAGATGTCGAAAAAGATAAAAAGATTCAATCAAAGCTCAAGCCCAAGGTATTGAGTTCTGCGCGAGGGCGGACCAGACGCTGCTCGTCATCAGACCTGTCGCGGAGCATATGATTTGTCTTTTTCATCCGCATTTCATATATTCTGCCCCGATTCATGAAACACGAGTCTAAAGTCAGGTTAAATTATTGAGACGACAACATGACGGCAAAAAGATCCCCCTTGGCGCTCTTGATATTGCTTTTCATCGCTCTTTTCATTCCCCTGCTGCTTTTCATCCCGCGCGCAGATGATCAACAGGATGCATGGGCATCTGTTCCCGAACGACTGCCGCACACAGATCATTCTTCGCTCATGACAGAGCCGTTGTCGAGTGGTCAGGATGTGACGAAAAAGTGTCTCGAGTGCCATGAGGACGCTGCGGGACAGGTCATGCAGACCGCCCACTGGACCTGGACGAGTCCGCCAGTACTGCTGCCGGGACGAGCGCAGCCCGTGGTGCTCGGCAAAAAATATGCGGTGAACAACTTTTGCATCGGCATCCAGTCAAACTGGCCGGCCTGCACCTCCTGTCACGCGGGATACGGCTGGGTGGATGCGACGTTTGATTTTTCGATCTCGGAAAATATCGACTGCCTGGTGTGTCATGATCGTTCGGGACAGTATATCAAGACCAACGGCGGCTTGCCGGCGGCCGATGCTGATCTCCTCGCCGCGGCTAAAAGCGTCGGCGAACCGACGCGCGAAAACTGCGGCGGCTGCCACTTCAAGGGCGGCGGCGGCGATGCGGTCAAGCATGGCGACCTGGACGGCAGCCTCTACTACCCGACAGAGCGAATCGATGTCCATATGGGAAAACACAATTTTTCCTGCACAGACTGCCACCAGTCC
>RQOI01000636.1 GCA_003854995.1 Candidatus Zhuqueibacterota bacterium | reverse complement strand
TTTGTCACGGCGCGCGCCAAAGCCATTGGATTCGGTGAAAACGACTTGAGCCGCATCAAAATTGCCGTGTATGAGGCGTGTCTCAACGCCATTCAGCACACCAGAAAAATGAATCCAGGCGACAAGGTCGTTGTTGAGGTTGAGTCGAGGGCGCGTACACTTGTGGTAAACGTCTATGATCGAGGCATCGGCTTTGATCCTGACAAGACGCACGATTACGACGTGACGGACGCCGCTTCGCATCGTAAGACCGGCGGCATGGGGCTGCACATCATTCGACGCGCCATGGATGAAGTGAACTATCAGATGGACACCCTGAACGGCAACAAGTTAATCATGGTGAAACATCTGAAAAACTAGCGCCGTCTAAATAATCGGCGATCATTGACCACCGGCATCCGAAAGAAAAGGAAATGAAAATAGAACTGCTCAGCTTTGTGTTCGGCATCATCATCACTCTGGCGACGGTTGTCATTTTTGAACGCATTTACGGCAAACTGTTCGGAAATAAAAGGCTCAGGGAGTTGGAACGAGAGATCGTCAGGATGCGTAGAATTGTGCAGAAAAAAGATGAGCTGATCAAAAAATCTCTGCGCGATATGAAAGAGAAGGAGGAAAAATATGATGAGCAAGATCAATAGATTACGTAAAACAGCCACCCATGGTGCAATCGGTGGATTGGCGGGATTCATCGCAGAGTACGGACTCGAGGCAGCCACTGGAACCGATTTCGTCAATGGCGTGTTTGAAATTGCCGGCGCTACGCTCGGCATCGTCAACGCGAACAAAGATCTGATCCAGCAGGCCTACAGGAGCGTCGTGCAGGTCACTGGCAAAGAACCCAAGGACTTGACAAACGATGAGTGGGAGGTTGTACGGGAAAAATATCCCAAAGCCGTTGAATATCTTGAACGGGCTTTGGCGCTGCAGTAACAGGTCAATATGACGTTTCTGTCGTCTCTGGCCGTCATTGCCGCCACAAGGCTTGGGTTCAAACTGGCAGAGAAAAAAAAGTGGTTGCCCAAAAGCGTCTATCATCAACTTGCAGTCGACAAGTTGCGTCAAGATGACTTGGCCGGCGCCATCCGCTTGAATGAAATTGCTCTCGAAAAAGATCCGCAGCATGAAAAGGCGCAAATTATCAAAGATCTCATCGCCATGCGGCGCGACGCCATTCTGAGTCGCCTGCTGACAGAGACAGGGCGGGAGAAGGAATCCATCAGAGAGCTGCAGATAAACAGCCTGTTCATCGCCCGTCAACTCGATCGTTTGAACAGAAATCAGAGCATGCAAAAAATTCTTTCTTGGGTGTTTTTATTTGGCAATTTATTTACTTATCTTGCGTCCTATTTGATTCTTCAGCGTCAAGGTCATTCGAACGCCGGCTTTGTCGTGGGCGGTGTTGCCGTCATCTGCACGCTGCTCATTTATTTTCTTTTTCGCCGAATGAGCGAACGAGATCTGCAGCGCGGCATAAAAAAACAAGAGCTCGTAACAGCGCAACGGTCAACGTCTCGCGAGTTGGAAATGCGGGCAAGACGATTGCGCCAATTGCAAAGTAAATTGTCCGAAACTCGCCATCAGCTCCGGGAACATTGAAATGCTAAACTATATAAAAAATTTCAAGGCGTTCTGGCTGTTAGAATTGATACTCTTTTGCGCCGGCTTTATCATCGTTTACAACGAATTTGGCCTCAGTGATGCCGATCGCGCCGGCGCTGAAAAAGCTTCCTCCTCCGTTGCTGCTGATCAGAATATCACCTGGAACGGAGCCCAAACAGCCCTGGAAACCGCTGTCGTCTGTCTGGATATCGATGTGGAAAGAAAGATGCCACTGCTGGCAAAAGGACGGTTCAGTAAATATATCGATGTGCTGTTCTGCTTCACGGAAATCGCCGGTCCCATCCCCGATGTGCTCGTGCATGAGTGGATTTTTGCCGACGGCGTCCCGTTTCGACAGCGCATCAATCTCAACGGCAGCGAGAGAAGAGCGTGGACAAAAATGAGCATGTCGCCGGAAAAATCCGGCAAGTGGCGAGTGGATATTCGAACCGGAAAAGGTGACTATTTGGGTTCAGCTGAATTTGTGCTCAAGTGACGCTGCGCAGCGAAAAAAAACTGAAACCAAACGCTGATGGCGTCATCTTATAGATGAATTGTGTAAAACGTGGAGTTCATTATGTTCTTTTTACCTCTAGATGGGACGATCATACTGTTGGTCCCGGCGATTCTGCTGAGTATTTATGCTCAGTTTGCCATTCGCAGCTCATACGCGAAATGGAGCAAAGTCAGGTCGGCTGTCGGCATGACCGGCGCCCAGGTGGCAAAGCAACTCTTGCTGCAAAACGGCATTAATGACGTCGATGTCGAGGAGATCGGCGGCTCACTCTCAGATCACTATGATTCCAGAGCGAAAAAACTTCGCCTGTCGACAAATGTTTATCGTTCAAACTCGCTCGCGGCGCTGGGCGTTGCGGCGCACGAAACAGGCCACGCCATTCAGCACGCGAAAAGTTATGCGCCCCTTAATATACGGCAGGCACTGTTTCCGGTGGCCAGCATCGGCTCCACCTGGGGATTCTGGATATTTCTCATCGGCATGTTCATCTCTTCATTCAGATTTTTGATGGATGTGGGCATCTTGTTGTTCGCCGCCGCTGCTCTGTTTCAAATCGTCACCTTGCCCGTCGAATTCAATGCGAGCAGCCGCGCTTTGGCGCAGCTGAGTGATGGCGGATATCTGCGCGCGGATGAAGTCAACGGCGCCAAAAAAGTGTTGAATGCCGCGGCTTTGACCTATGTCTCTGCCGCCGCCATGTCGGTCCTGACGCTCGTCCGCCTGCTGATTCTGCGCGGTGATGACTAAAAAATTGGCGAACAATTCTTCAATGTGGCAAAGGAGGCGACTCATCGTCTCCTTTTTTTATGCATTCAACCCACCGCATGTGCGAATCTATCGCGCAGAGTCACCCGTTTGGAGCGATTGTGCAGATTGAGAAAGGCGGAGAGTATGCTGTCGTGCAGCTGGGACGACTTGATGTGCCGACGGCGGATCGCATTATGGCCGGCCTTGTGGCAGAAAGGCATGCCGATAGAATTCCCGATCTGCTGCTCTTTTTGTCCTATGCGCCCTGTCTGGCGTATGGCGCTCGACAACTGGACGAGAGTGATCTTTTAAGATCCTATTTTGTGGAGCAGGGAATCCCGATCTATCAGACGATTCGCGGCGGCGGTCTGACATACCATTGGCCGGGTCAATTGATCTGTTACCCCCTGCTAAAGTTGCTGCCGCATGAGCAGAATATCCCGGCCTATATGCATAACCTGGAGCAGATCGGACTGGAGGTGCTGACAACTGTGGGCCTCCGCGCGCATCGAAGACGGCGAACAGCGGCGCATATTGGTCTGTGGATCGGCAACGACAAAATCGCCTCCATGGGCATCCGGATCGCGCGCTGGGTGACGAGCTATGGATTTGCGCTGAATTTAAGCGGCGATGTGTCGCCGGCCCGGTATATCAAGCCGTGCGGCTTGCCGGTGAAATTGACCACCGTGCAAGAGCGGACAGGAGTGTCGCCGGATCCGCAAGTGACCATGGCGAGCGTGCAGCTTTTCTTTGAAAAATATTTTCGTCGGCGAGTTGGCCATTTTGCCGCAGAAATTCAGCATAGAATAGATGCGAAATTGATTCAGCCTTGAATCCCGGATGACGATGTGCCTGTCTGTCAATATGGCAGATATGATTTGCCCAACGTCCGGCAGCGAAAAGGATTTATTGCTTTAACTTTAATAAAAACAGATAATCTCAATCTTGCTGTTCTGGCACATTGATTGCTTTCATCATTGAGCTCATCTAATGTATCAGGATGGTGGGAAGGTAAATTTAAAAGATGAATACAGGCGTGAGGTTTTAATGACGGCTGATCGAGCGGACAACGAGATTGAAATTCAAATCAGAGATGAAGATAGCTTGGACGATCTGAAAGAACGGGAAATGGATCATGCGCCGGCCGAAGCTGCTGGAGCAGAATCAGCAGAGGAGAGACAGAGCGAAGAGCGGACGCTGGAGATCGATTGCCGAGAAAAATATGAGCGGCTCTCTGCAGAGTTTCAAAATTACAAGCGCCGGAATGAGCAGCGCATGCAGGACTGGCGGCTCTATGCTGCCAAGGATATTGTGTCGCAGCTGTTGCCGGTCATGGACGATTTTGATATTCTCTTCCGTCACGAAAATTTGCCGGCGCCTCATCTTGATGGCGTCAGGATGATTTATGACAAGATGCTGTCAGCGCTGCGGCAGCTCGGTCTTGAACCCATCGACGCTCTTGGGCAGGCGTTTGATCCGACGATTCATGCGGCTGTATTGACTGAAGAGTCTGATGCAATGAAGGAAGGCCATGTTCTGAGAGTGTGGCAGAACGGTTATCTGTTCAAAGGTACGCTGCTGCGACCGGCAAAGGTCGTCCTGGTCAGACAAAAACAAAATGGTGTCAAAGATGGCGAGCGCTGATTTTTATAAAATACTGGGCGTCAATGAAAACGCATCGGCGAGCGATATTAAAAAGGCCTATCGAGAGCTGGCAAAAAAGTATCATCCCGACGTGCACAAGGGGGATTCGCAAGCCGAAAATCGCTTCAAAGAAATATCAGAAGCGTATGCCGTGCTGAGCGATGCGAAAAAGCGGGCTCAGTATGATCAGATGCGTCGATTTGGCGGCAATACGTCGAGTCATTTTCAAAATGTCAATTTTGAAGATTTGCGCGATCTGTTCGGCGGCGGCTTCAAAAGGCAGCGCGGTGCAGGTGGCGGTTTTGGCAGCATTTTCAGCGATATTTTCGGCAGCGCTGCTGATTTTTCGCAGCCGCAAAAAGGTCGCGACATCGACGCCGAACTGACCATCTCTTTTGACGTGGCCATCAGCGGCGGCAAACAGATGATCACCGTGAACGGACGACGGTTGTCGGTCTCTATCCCAGAAGGCTTCGATGACGGCAAAAAGATTCGATTGCGCGGCCAGGGTCAGCCCGGACTGGCTGGAGGCGCAGCGGGCGATTTGATCATCACGATCCATGTGGCGCCACATCCGATCTTTTCACGAAAAGGTGCGGACATTTATTCGACTGTGCCTGTGAATATCGTGCAGGCGTCGCTCGGCGCCAGAGTGCCGGTGCAAACGTACGATCGAGGGACGGTCAATCTCAAAATACCGGCTGGAATCCAACACGGGAAAATGCTAAAGCTCAGCGGCATGGGGATCAATCTCAACGGCAGGCGGGGTGATCATTATGTGCAAGTCGAATTGACCGTGCCGAAAAATTTGAATGCCAAAGCTAAAAAGGCGCTCGAGATGTTCGCGCAAACAGCCGGCATCGAGTACAAACCTGAGGAGTCATGATGCAGTTTTGGGTGAGAAAATATTTCGAAACATTCCGAAAAGTCGAGTCGTTTCTACCACAGTGTTGCGAAAATAACAGGCTGATATAATGAAAGGGAGAGATATGAAATCAGGAAAATTTTATCTGTTCGCCATCTTTGCCGTGTTCATCGGCGTTGTCGTCGGACTGGTCATTTCGTCAAATCTGAATCTGACGAACAGGACTATTGCCGCAGATGTGGCCAAGCCGGTGCTCTTGGGTGAGCAGGGCGAAACGATCAACTCGGAACAAGTGGCGAGTGCGCAGATGCTCAGCAAAGCTTTTGCGTACGTAGCGCAAGCGGTCAAAGGAACAGTGGTGACCATAAAGAGTACACAAACCGTCCGCACCGAAGTGCCGGAATTCTGGCAATATTTCTTCAACGTGCCGGATGAACAGGTCCGACAGGGTCTCGGCTCCGGCGTTGTGGTCAATGCCGATGGCTATATCCTGACAAACAACCATGTCGTTGAAGGGGCGGATGATCTGCAGGTCTCCATCGGCAAGGAGACGTACGAGGCTGAGATCATCGGCCGTGATCCGGAGAGCGATCTGGCGGTGATCAAGATCGAAGGTAAAAACCTCAATGCGATCAAACTCGGCGATTCTGATGATCTTCAGGTCGGCGAATGGGTATTGGCGATCGGCAACCCCTTTGCCGCGGTGCTCGATCAAACCGTAACCGCCGGCATCGTCAGCGCCAAAGGACGGACGAATCTGACGAGCGGTCAGATCCCATTTGAAGATTTCATTCAGACAGACGCGGCGATCAATCCGGGCAACTCTGGCGGCGCCCTGGTCAATATGAATGGCGAACTGGTCGGCATCAATACGATGATCTATTCCAGCTCAGGCGGCAGCGTCGGCATTGGTTTCGCCATCCCCATCAATCTCGCGAAGAATGTGATGCAACAGCTGATCCAGTCCGGCAAGGTGGCGCGCGGCTGGCTGGGCGTCTATATTGGCACCCTGGATGAAGAGATGGCGGAAGCGCTTGGCCTGGATGAGCCCACCGGCGCGCTCGTCAATCAGGTCACTGAAGACAGTCCCGCTGAAAAAGCAGGCCTCAAGGAGGCGGACGTCATACTGCAGGTTGAAGGAAAAAAGATCAATGACAGCAGCGAACTGGTCAATACAATCGCCAATTATGCTCCGGGAACCAGCGTGGAGCTTTTGGTGTGGCGGGACGGTCGAGAGAAAAAAATGACGCTCAAATTGGGCGAGCGACCGACCGATGAATCTCTCGCCTCGCAAGACGTCCAAGATATCGAAAATCTGCTCGGCCTGCAAGTGGACAATCTGACGGCCGAGAATATGCGTCGACTGGGTGTCGATTACCGGAATGAAAAGGGCGTCATCATCATCGATGTCAGACGAGGATCCGCCGCCGCAAAAGAGGGGCTCCGACCAGGCGATCTGATAAAGTCCGTCAATCGGCAACCTGTCGAAAGTGTGAGCGATTTCAACGAATTGATGAAAAGTATCCAAGCCAACAGCGTTGTGCTGCTTCGTCTCAAACGAGGGAATTCCAGTATATTTGCAGCGGTGCGAGTCCCTGCTCCTGCAGAAGAATAGCATGTCACGGCGAGAGCTGCAAAGCTCTCGCCTGTGCACGTCTCACTACAGATTGTTAACGAAGAGGAGTAAAGATGCCAACCTATGACTATCGTTGCGGAAAGTGTGGGCATCAATTTGAAGTCTTTCAATCAATAACGGACAATCCTTTGACCGAATGTCCCTCGTGCGGCGGCTCGGTGGAACGACTGATCAGCAGCGGCGCCGGACTGGTTTTCAAGGGATCTGGTTTTTATGTCACCGACTATAAAAAGAGTCCGGAGAGCACAAAAGAAACAAAACCAGCCGATAAAAAGACAGCTGCCAGCAGCAAGCTAGACGACTGACACATTGACAGAATGCGCGTCTTATTGGCGGTTGAG
>RQOI01000635.1 GCA_003854995.1 Candidatus Zhuqueibacterota bacterium | reverse complement strand
TATAGTGCTTCTGCCGTGTCCCAGTCGCCGTTGCGATAGGCGCGCTCAGCCTCTGCCAGAACTTCACTTGGCATCGGGGTCGGTGTGGGCGTCGGCGTTGGGGTAGGCGTGGAAGTCGGTGTAGGCGTAGGTGTTGGTGTCGGGGTGAGGGTGGGCGAAGGCGTGATTGTCGGTGTGGGTGTCTTCGTCGCCAGCAGGGGGATATCGACCGGCAGGTCGACGCCGGAGCAGCCTGTCAGAGCGATGAACAGGATGATTAACAGGGTAAGACATTTTTTCATTGTGGGTTTTTTAAGCGTTTCTGATTCTCGATCAACAGTTCGTACAAGCCTGCCCAAAGGATGTAATCCTCGCAATCATCTATTTCACCCTGGGTGAATTGGGTATAGAAATCCGCGCTGGTGTGATGATATTTCTCTTCAAAGGCTTGAAGGTCAAGTTGCAAAGTAGCTATTTCCGTCATAATCGCTCTCCTTTTGCGCGAATGTGACTACATTATAGCATAGGCGTGTGTCAGCTATCATTCATACGGATGCGCCGGAGTCCATTGCTGCGGCGCTGATCGTTCATATGTTTTCAGGCGTCGAGGCGACCATCAGATGAAATCCATCCCGCGTATCTGCTATTTCGAAATCTATAATCGCTCTCCGAATCTTGCCGAAGTGCTTTCGCTTCCGCCGTATCAAATCTCTGACAATCGACTTGGCGTCTGTTCGTGTCTCTGGCGGCAGCGAGGTGAGCAGATCATTGATGGACTTTGTTTGCGCGAGTCGCGGCAACAGTGAGGTGTTCCAGGCGATCACCGCTATCGTGACCAGCTTTTCAAAGCTCTCTTCGGTCTCGGCAAACTCCATGTATGGCGCAATGAATGCCTCCAGCACCTCGGACATTTTCACTCCGTCGGCAGACTCAACGATGACGACTTCCTTCCCATCTAACTGCTCGCTGAGCCTTTTTTCCATCTTTTCTGTTGCTGTCTTTGTGCGTGCCTTGCGTTTTGATGATGCCATTTTCCTTTTCTCCTTACGGTTTCACTTTACTCGGTTCGCAATCTCCGGCGCTTTCTTGAACAGCCGCCACAGCACCGGCAAGGTGATCAGGTTGACTGTCGCCAGCAGCCAGAAGACTGCCGTGAAGCCCAGATCGTCGCTGAGGGCGGTGGCAAGGCCGTCGGCGACCGCTGATCCCAGGTTGGAGATGCCCATCATAATGGCAAAGACCGAGGCCGCGATGCGCGCGTCGGCGATATCCATCGTGAGGGCGAAGAACAGCGTCTCCTGGAACGCCCAGACGATGCCCCATAGCAAGCCCAGCC
>RQOI01000634.1 GCA_003854995.1 Candidatus Zhuqueibacterota bacterium | reverse complement strand
CTGGTTATGGAATGGCCAGTCATAGTTGCAGACCGTGGTTTCAAAAATCCAATACTCGCAGAGATTGGCAATATCAATCTGGGACTCGATGTAATCGTAATGCCTGTTCATTGACAGGTCATTCTTTTGGGCATAGTCGATGAGCGCTTCAAAGGACGTCCAGTCACCGGCGATCGCGTTCTGTCGTTGATTTTCTTCTCCCTCTTCAGCCGCATATTCGAGAAAATCAATGTCGTCGTGCGCAAAGTGAGATTCGATGTAGAATCGATCCTGTCGTTCCCTGAGATTATAGATGCCCCAATACTGGCCATTCAAATAGACATGCACCGGTTTGTACGCCGACATCGGATAATCCGGATTTCGCTGACGATAGAGCGCATGGACAATGGCGTCGCGCAGATGCGTCTGCGCTGGTCCGCCATTCGTGCAGTCGTTGCCGCCATTTCTGAGCACGAGTCTTTTGAATTCATCGATATCAATCTCTGCAAAGAATTTATGACAAAAGACATCAGCGCCGTATTGCGAGCGCGCGTACAGGCGAAGGCTTTGTTGCCCCATATTTCCCGGGCCATGGATCTTCATGCCGGCGTTTGTCCCCATGGCCAGACGACCGTCGGCGGTGAAATACTCGATCGTCACCGGTTTTTCCCACTCCTCAAAGCGGTTGTCATATATGCCGCTGCTGCCCCACAGGTTTTTCGGATCGGTCGTCAATGAAAAGACCGCCAGATTGAATATCTCATCGATGAGAAAAGTCTCGGTGCGGATCTCACTGCAGGAATCGCCGCGAAAGCTCTTTGCGCGCAAGACGCTTGTCTCTGCAAGATGAATCGGTCGATCATAAAGAAATCGGGCCTCTCTCCTCGGCTCTGTCCCGTCCAGAGTGAAATAGATCTCTGTGTCCGAGTCGGCGCTGATCGCCACCGTGATTGCTCCTGAATAGATGCCGCCGGCGTGGCTCACCGCAGGTACTGGAAGGATGTCTCTTTCTGCATTCGCCTCGCCGGGCGTCGGCACCGGGAAAAATTGCCAGGCGCTGTCATCCTGCAGACGCCGTCCATAAGACGTGTCGGCTCTTTGGCCTGAGAAGGTGATGGAATCGATGTAT
>RQOI01000633.1 GCA_003854995.1 Candidatus Zhuqueibacterota bacterium | reverse complement strand
TTACGCTTGTTCATCAAGCGTCAGTTACGGGTAGCCGCGATGACAAGAGCGCAACAATAAATGAATATCTTGTTCAAAACAAAGCCACAAAGGGTCCAACGACCAAAAAGTATATCTTTGTGATCCTCGTGCTTTTGTGACTTGTACAAATCCGCAACATATTGTTATTTTAGCATAGTTTTTAAGCCAACCGCAGAGGACGCCGAGATTCGCAGAGATATTGCCCGCCCAGGACGGATGTCCTGGGCGATCGTGCGGCTTTTATAATTTGGTTGCAGCCGAAGGCCGCGCCAAATTGATCTTTTACGTCTTGGCCAGAGACTGACGTTTTACGCTTGTTTAATGGTACACCACACTGTATTAGAATTTGGACGACAGGGTCAGCACCAGGTGTCGAATCGGCATCAATGTTCGCTCCATCTGCGTGTGGTTGTGGTTGAAGACGTTGTTCAAGCTCATCGTCAGGGCAAAGGCGCCGATTCGATAGACGCCGCGCAGATTGACCAATTTCTGATCCACCCGGTCATCGTGCGGGTAGACCTTGACGGCGTCGAAGCGGGATATATAGCGCAAGTCGGCGCCACATTCAAAATCGCCGATGGAATAGGTGATGCCGCCGGTGAACAGATGTCTCGGGCGATAGGCCAGCGTTTCGTCCAGGTCCAGGTCTTGCGGATCCATCCATGTATAGCCGAGATCAAAGCTCAAATTGGTATAGGGCAGCATCTTGAGCGTGGTCTCCACTCCCGTGATGCGTGCGCGCGTGATGTTGATGAATTGCACGACCTGGTTTTCGTTTGGTTCAGGTTCGATGAGATCCCAATAGTCGTTCATAAAGCCGGCGACATCGATGTAGAAGCGAGAGCTCGGCGTAAAGTTGACGCCAATCTCCTGTGACCAGGAAGTTTCGGATTGCAGCTCCGGATTGGGGATGATGCGCAAGCCGGAATAGATGGAATCGGCAAACCGTTCCGACATGCTGGCCGCGCGAAAGCCTCGTCCGGATGAGGCGCGCAGTCGAATGTCCCTCTGCACATGCCAGACCAGGCCGATCTTGGGATTGAATTCAGAGTCTATGAAGCCGATATCCACCCAAGCATAATCGTAGCGGACGCCGAGCGTCATGTTCAGATTGGTGATGAGCGGTCGCTCGTTTTGCACATAAGCGCCGATGACATACTGATCGTGCGCGCCGACGAGGTCAGAGTCGACATAGTCCCATGAGCCTTCGGCGCCAAAGATGAGAGAATTGTCCGCCGAAATTTGCCAGTCTCCCTGAATTTCCACTCCCGGTTTTTGCGCCTTTGAGGCGGTGATATTGTCGTGGAACCAGTTTTTCCAATAGTTGTAAAAATAGGATGCGCGCGTCTGCAGGCCCAGGTTTTTTGTTATCACCCAGTTGTGGAACAGATTGGCGCTGAATTTATTCGACTGGACATAATCGCCGAGCGCTTCCGGCGACACCTGCAGCGCCTGGCGCTGGCTGCGCCACATGAGGCCGGTCTGGCGGTCGCCGCCCTCCCAGTTTGTCGACAGCGTGAGATTATGCGTCCCGGTCGGTTTGTAATTCCATTTGAAAGACGCGTTGTGACGAAGCTGCTCCGTGTTCTGTCTGTAGCCCATCGACTGATGGCGGCCGACCGCGGCGAGGATTTCTGATTTTTGACCGATCTTGCGCGTGTGGTCGATGTCTATATCACTGAAATGGCGCAGTTCATCGGACCATTTCCACTCCGGATGCGCGGGCGCATCATACGCGCCGGCGGAGAGACGGAGGTTGGTGATCGGCCGGGCTGAGGCTTTTTTGGTGATGATATTGATGACGCCGCCCAGTGCGCTCGACCCATAGAGGGCCGAACCAGCGCCTTTGATGATTTCGACGCGTTCAATTTGCGAGGCCGGGATCATGTCCCATTTGATGTCGCCGCTGTCACCGGGCATGGCCGGCACGCCATCGATGAGAAAGAGCACGCGGCTGCCGGCGCCATAGCTGAATCCCGATGATCCGCGTATATTCACCTGACTGCCGACAAAATTGACGCCAGACGCCTGTTGCAGGAACTGATCGATATAGATCTGATTTTTTTGCTCGATATCGCGACTCGTCAGCACACCAACGCTGTTGGGAGTGTCCTGAATGCTCTGCCGACGCTTGTTCGCCGTTACCATCACTTCGGGCGTCTCCAGAATCGTCTCTTCAAGGGCGATCATCAGGGCGGTCGCCTCTTCCGCCTGCACTCGGGCAGTGACTTGCGCGCGCTTGTAGCCGATCATCGTGACCTGGATGCCATATGTTCCCGGCGGTATGCGCTGGATGACGAAATAGCCATCCGCGTCCGTGGCGGCGCCCAGCACTGTGCCGATCACGGTCACGTTGACGCCAGGCAACGCCTCGCCGGTGGCGAGATCCGTCACCTTTCCTTCCAGAGATCCTGTCGATTGCGCCAGAGCGCTATGGACGCGGAGACAAAATAGAATCGCGAGCAATAGGGCATGCGTCTTTTTCATAGTGTCACTTTCTCACCGCAGCGTGGCGGCGGCAAAATCAATGCTGATGTCAATATTGGTGACTCGAGTGGTATCCGTGGCGACGACGACGGATCCCGGCAGGAGATCGGCTGGCTTTTTCTTATAGATGCCTTTGATGCTGTCGAATCCGATCGGTCTGTCTTTTTCCGTGACCAGCGCACCGATGAGGCGATAGGTGCCGGGTTGCACCGACAGCGCATAGGACGTTGAATCAAAGCCCGCTTCGATTGGGGCGCCAAAGGTGATGTCCAGCAGGCTCGTCGGCAGAATCGTCTTCGCTGCAATCAAAAGCACGGATTGCGCGCCCGCGGGCCAACTGCCGGCAACCGTCAATCGCCCCTCGATGGCGCTGGCGACCTGACGACGGGCGAGGGACAGATCCGCCTCGATATCGATGGAATCAACAAAGGTGTCCCTGTCCGGTATGGTGACCTGGCCGGGTGAAAAGCGATCGTCAGTCGGGAAATAGATGCCGATGATATTCGTCACGTCCCAGGGCTGCTCCTGTTCTTTCCAGATGACGCCGACGGCCGCATAGGTTGCCGGGTTTGTCCAGATTGTATAGCGCGTTGAATCGACGAATGTCTCGAGCGGCTCACTCATGATGATCTCTTCGAGTGATGTGGGGGGAAAGACGGTCGCCGCAACAACCATGACCTGGTCGGTTCTCTCCGGCCAGTCGTGTTCAAAATAAATTGTGCCCGAGAGCCCGCTGCGCGTGGGCGCAAGACCCGTATCGACGGCGCACGAGAAAAAGATGAGGGCGGCTGGCAAAAAGTGGAACGGTTTCACACGCATGATTCTTTCCCTTCAAAACAAAAAAGCCTCACACCAAAAAAAGTGGTGGAGGCTGTGAGTATTGCGCGATGATTGTGTTCCTCTCGATTCCGTGAGCAGAATCGTCGTTCTCGATTTAGAAACTATAATCGAGACCAATCATCAGGTTATTGACGCTCATCATATAGGTGCCGGCCATATTGCTGGCAATGGCATCGGTGTAATTCCAGACGTCGATCGTGTTATCGCCGATGAAGATCTTTTCATAGTTCAGCGCCAGGGCGACAGGGCCGAGAGGGATGGCCAGGCCGACGTTCAGTTTGGTCCGCAGATTGGTGTCCGGGATGGTGAGGGACATGGTTTCATCAACAGCTGCGCGCGTTTCAGTGCTGATGCCGCCGCGCAATTTGGCGATGCCGACGTTGTATTCGAAACCTAGGCCAATGAGGAAGGTGTCTTTCCAATTCTCCACCAGTTCGGACACCTCTGCGCCGGCGCTATTCATGATCGGTATGATATCCCAGGCCGACCACTGCGTGTAGGTGAAATCAAGGGCCAACAACAGTTTTTCAAAGCCGGAATAGCTGAGGCCGATGCCAAATTTGATCGGCAGCGGCACTTTGGCTTTCGCGTCGTCCAAGTCGGTGCGGGTCACGACCTGGCCGGAATAAAAGTTCGAGATAATGAGATACTGTTCGGCGTTGATAATGTTATAGTTGAGCAGTGAATCGGCATAGGCGCGCGAGACGCCGTCAAAGATCGGCGCACTGCCGAAATAGGTCGTCTCTTTGTAGGTGCCTTCCAGATCGAGCTCCGTATAGTACTGCAGCGATGCGCCGATGCTGAGGCTCTTTGTCGGCTTGAACATGATGCCGAAATTGGCGCCGTAGCCATTGCCGGAAGCGGTCATTTGCACATCATTGATGAGATGATCAAAAGGCGGTTGGCGCATCAGATTCAGGGTTGTGAGCGCGCCGCCATCGGAGACCGAGGCCAGATATTGATAAAGTTGCTGGTTATACAGGTATGGATTCTGCAGAAAAGCCGGTTGACGAATTGCGATGTCGGCGATGATATAGCTAAAGCCCGCGCCAATGGACAGTTTATCGCTCACTTTAAAGGCGATGGTCGGATGGATGTCGATGAGCTGCATATCGCTCTCATATTCAACATTGGGATAGGCTGCATTGTATTCATCATAGAGGACGCCCGGAATTCGACCGAGATTGTTCTTCGCTGTCTGCAGCAAATCCCATTTTGCGCCAAGGCCAAACGGCGCCCAGGCGCCGACGCCAAAAGCCAGTCTACCCAGATTGAAGGTGACGCCACCGGATGGCACGACGAAATTTTGCGGCTCGGCAGCTACTTCGACCGGGTAGGCGGCGCTGAATGGCTTGAAGGCACTACCGCCATAATTCATATAATAATGGCTGTTTGCGACTTGAAAGGTTGCCCGGGGCATGACAAAGTCCACGCTCAATCCCGCGCCAAGACCAGTGGTGTATGCCAGGCCGGCAGGATTCCAGTACATAGCGCTCCAGTCATCTGCGATGGCTCGATAGCTGCCGCTCATAGCCGTGGCGCGCGCACCGACACCGGTTAAATCGACGCCCGCTGCAAAAAGAGTCGTTGTGGCCGACAAGGTGAGACACAGGACAGTTAGTAGTGAAATAGCTCTTTTCATTTTACCTCCGGTTGCGATTGATATGCGATTTGCATATTTTATTCAGGATTGTGAGGGTGTTCGCAGGTGCATATTGGCGTTATTCTACAAAAAAAATAGACGATTGTCAACACTATTTTTATATTCATTAAGCGTAAATTTTACAGAACTTTTAGCATGAAAGAAAAGTGCTTGCTTTTCTTTCATGAATTTAATATCATTATGAACACTATTCAAAAACTGTGACCAAACAGACGGAAGACCCTCATTATGGACGCAACAAAACGAGAACGACTGCTCAAGGCAGCCATTAGAATGTTCGCCCGCGATGGCTTTTTCAAAGCCAAAGTTGAAGACATTGCCAAGGTGGCTGGTGTCGCCACCGGAACGACCTACCTTTACTTTAAAAACAAGGATGATCTGTTGATCTCCATTTTTGAGGAGGAGATGACGCCGCTCATCGAGTCGATGAAGGCCGAGCTGGCGAAACAGACATCGCCGCAAGAAAAGATCGTGACGTTCATCAAACGACACTGTCAGGTGGTTGAAAAGAATCCGGATCTGGCCCTGCTGCTGGAAGTTGAATTGCGCCAGAGCAACAAATTCTTGCATGAATACAAAGGGACAACCTTCAAAGAGTATCTGGATCTTCTTGGCGACGCCTTTGCTGAAGGTCAAAAAGCGGGCATCTTTCGTGAAGGAGTGCATCCCAGTATTTTTAAACAGCTTGTTTTTGGCGCCGTGGATCAAATATCGGCAAACTGGACGCTATCAAAGACGAAAAAGTTTAAATTATCAAATGCTGCGGAGCAGATCAGCCAGGTCGTCCTTGATGGGGCCAAAAAATAAGACTGATTTTTATCAAAGATTTTCTATCTTGATGAAATCCGACTCGAAAGTGGGTCGGATTTTTTATTTCGATGAATTGCCATGAAAAAGGTCCAGTATGCCGGAAAATTCTCTGCAGCGCGTCATCATCATCCATCACAGTGAAATTGCTTTGAAAAAGCGCAACCGGCCTTTCTTTGAGAGTCGGTTGCGCGCAAATATTAACCGGGCGCTGGTCGATGTGCGTGGCATCAGCGTCCAAATCGACTATGGCCGTTTTTTTCTCCCTCTTCCCGATGGCTGCGATGTGCAGCGCGTCATCGATCGCCTCAGGCATGTCATCGGCATTGCGTCGTTTCGCATCGCTGTCAGGGGAGATCCCGATCCCGAGATCCTGAAAGATCAGGTGCTCGACGCCATCACAGGACAGGAATTCCGATCCTTTCGGGTGGACACCCATCGCGTGGACAAGCACTATCCCTACACATCCGTGCAGGTGAACCAGATTGTCGGTGCGCGCATCCAGTCGGCCACAGGCGCAAAGGTTGATTTGGGGAGCGCTGAATTTGTCATAAAAATCGATGTGTTCAACAAGTGCGTCTACTTTGCCCTGCAGACCTATGCCGGCGAGAGAGGTCTGCCGGTGCGATCGACGGGAAAGGTTGTCAGCATGTTGTCCTCAGGGATCGATTCGCCGGTTTCCTCTTTTCGCATGATGAAGCGCGGTTGCCAGATCATTTTTGTCCACTTTCATAGCTATCCATTCACCGAAAAGTCATCCTATTATAATGTCCTCGACCTCATCAAGATTCTGACTGTCTATCAAAACAGTTCCAGAATCTATTTTGTGTCGCTCGCCGATATTCAAAAAGAGATCATCCTGACCGCGCCGGCCAAGCTGCGCGTTGTCATGTATCGACGCATGATGTTTCGGCTGGCGGAATCGATCGCCCGGCGAGAAGGCGCCGGCGCCATCGTCACCGGCGATAGCCTCGGTCAGGTGGCGTCCCAGACGCTGGAAAATATCGCCGCCATTTCCGAGGTGGTGCGGATGCCGATACTGCGACCTCTCATTGGCCTGGAAAAAAAGGATATCATCGAAATGGCCAGACACATTGGCACGTTCGCCGTTTCGACAGAGCCCTATGATGACTGCTGCAGCTATCTGCTGCCGACGAAACCCGAGACCAAAGCCAAACTGTCCGAGGTGCACGCGGTCGAAGAAAAAATGGGCGCGTGGCAGTCTTTGCTTGATCAGGCGCTCGCCAGCGCCGAAATAAAAACGATTCGATTTCCGTGATCGAACCGCTCTCTACAAGGCCTCTCCACAGTACGCGCAATGCTTCCATCCGCTTTGCACATTTGTGCCGCATTTGGGGCAGGTTTGCTTCAAACTGGCGCCGCACTGCGGGCAGACGATATAATCCGCTTGCACCGCTCCCTTGCAATTGGGGCAGACTGCCGCATTCGAGCTCACTGCAGCAGATGTCATCGCGCTCGACCGCACGATCAGATAGATGATGAGCGCGACGATATTACCGAAAAAGACCAGCAACGCCCATAACAGGCCGCTCATTTTATGCTGCTCCGCATCATTGTAAACCCAGATGGCAATCAATAGCCAGACAAGGGTGATGAGCAGAATCGGAAAGAGCGGCAGAAATCGACCGTGAAAAAATCCGGCCGGCATCATCAAGCCGCTCTCTCCCCAATGCCCGCCCAGGACATGCCCGAGCCCAAATCTGAGGAAAGGAAACAGAATGAACAGGAACAGCAGCGCGACGACGAGAAAAATGATCAAGCTGGACGTCTTGTTTGCGCGTGACATTTTATTCTCCTTCAGTTTTTCAAAGCAGCCTTGTGCTGGACAAGAATGGGGGCGCATATGGCTGCGATGATGTTTTGCAAAAGTACGATGAGTAAAAAAAGTGCCGATAATCGGCAGAATAGTTCATTGGACTCTGAATAGAATTGTATGATGGCCGACGCGATCAGCGTCACGACCGACAATACAGAGAGTGCAATGGCTGCTTTAGGCGAGCGCCACGTTTCGGCTACTCGGCGCAGCAGACTTGAATGATGTTCGCCCAGTTCAGCCTGACAGGAGGCCAGCACATGATTTTTCAAGTTGAACGGTGTCGTCAGAGATGTGCGAGCACGGAAGTGCCGGATATCGTCGGCAAATTCGGCGCACCTCGGACACTCGCCGATATGTTGCAGCTCATCAGCTGTCAGCTCTTGCAGCAGCGCCAGCTTTCGTTCTATTTTTGAGCACTTCATGTTTCCTGATATCCCTTCAGTTCGCGGCGTAATTTTTGAACAGCCTTGTGAATTGTCGCCTTGACCGTCCCGTCGGCGCACTTGTTCATATGGCTGATATCAGATATTTTAAATCCTTCTATATGACGCAGACAAAAGAAAATTCGCTGTTTTGTCGACAGCTTTTCCATTGCGCGCCGTAAATCGTCACGCCATTCAATTTCATTTGGTAGAGATTCGCCATATACCCATGTATCTTGCGCTGATTTGGCGTTTTCCAATGCCGGACCAAGAAAAAATCGACGTATCTGCAGGCGTCGAAGCTCGTCTCGAAAGATATTGGTGGCGATGGTGAAAAGGTAATTTTTTAAGTTGCGCACGACTTTTCCCGAGTTCATTTGCCTGGCTGCGCGCAGCCAGGTCTCCTGATAGATATCCTCGGCCATCGCAGCGGATTCGGTGAGGTGGCGAATATAGCGATAAAGTGCTGCTTCGTGCTCAGAGAAAAGCGATTCAAAAGCAGCCATTTTGCTTTTGCGGTCATTTTCAGCATCAACTCGCAGCATTCACTCCTTCCACCAGCATGCACTCTTTACTGCTATAGACGAACGAGGGGGAAAATGGTTTATCTGGAATTAATGATCGTTTCAATCTGAACTGTAAAACGTCAGTTTCTGGTAATGTCGATAAAAGATCAACACCAAGCCCCAAAAACACGAAGGATCACGAAG
>RQOI01000632.1 GCA_003854995.1 Candidatus Zhuqueibacterota bacterium | reverse complement strand
CCACCAGATCGGGCTGAAACTGCCGAACGTGCATCAGCACATCCGCTATGTCTTTGCCACTCGCCGGACAGTCGAGCAGGTGAATCTGATGGCCCCGCTGCTCCGCCACTGCTGCCGCGTGCGCGAGCCAATAGGGATAGTACATGGTGCCCGACTTTATGACGCCGGGACTGCGTTGGCTACGGCTGAACCGTCCGATGTAGGGTGGGTTGATGAATTGTATCTTCACGCTCGGTCCTACATGAATTTGACATCGGATAAGAACAGATCACAGCACCGGTAACAGGACGGGAACAATCCTCGTCGCTTCAGCTCCAGCCGCCATTTTCGATAGCGTTCGCCGTTCCAGATGTCGAGAAAACTCTCATTGTGGATGTTGCCGCAGATGTAATCGGGAAAATCCGGGCACGGCGTCACATCGCCGTTCGGCAGAATGTAGGACTTTGTATATACAGAATAGCACGTATCGTGACCAAAGGTTTCGTAAATATTCTCATAGTATGTTTGCACCTGCTCGGCGCGCACATGCGGCGACAGGCTGATGGGAAAATCCGCGTCGTTCTGCTGCAGACGCTGCAGCTCTGCGGCAATGCCGTCATATTTTCGCTCTTTTTCGGGATCCAGGATCACCTCGGTCTCATATGGAATCCATGAAAGCGCCTCAGTGCTGAAAACCTCTCGCATCATTTTTTGGTATGCCTCGCCCGTCTTCCTGGTCGTGAACCATGTCCAGTTGAAATTCAGACTGTCAGCGCCAAACGCCTTCGCAATATCGACCAGCGCATAGATATGAGCAAAATTATAGGGACTGATTGTGCCGCGCACCCGAATGATCGGATAGTTGCGTCTTTGGCTTTTTTTCTCCGCCTGAATGGCGTGGAGGCCCTCTCTGATGAGCTTGAACGTCCCGGCTAAACCCCGAACCTGGTCATGCACCTCTTCCGGCCCATCGACGGAGACGATCAGATCATCCAGTCCGGACGCCACGATCTCGCCGGCATACTTGCGCAGGTAGAGGCCGTTGGTGTTTATCTGCACCGTGTATCTGAGGCCTTTGGCATAGCGGACGAGCTCGAACAGGTCCGGGTAGATGAACGGCTCGCCGCCCCAGAGATATAAATTCGGTCGGACTCGCTTCAATTCGGCCAGGATTTCTTTATATTTTTCAATTGACACGCGTTGTCGGAAAAAATCGGGCGGCGCATACTTGGCATCGCCGGGCGCATGGCCCTCGCGTGGCTGGCCGCACATTTTACAGCGCAAATTGCAGGCATTGGTTAGCTTGAGAGCGAGCGAGTTCGGCGGACTCGCATAGCCATTTCTGAATCGATGATCCAGTTTGGCGAGATACTGCGTACGCCAGGTCGTGCGCGCTTTATTGAAAGCGAGACGAGGATTTTTGGCGGACAATCTCGCCAGCTTTTTCACTGTTCTCATACGTTTTCTCGCGCAGATCGCAT
>RQOI01000104.1 GCA_003854995.1 Candidatus Zhuqueibacterota bacterium | reverse complement strand
GCTCATCTTGTTGGTGCCGCGCAATTCCCATTCGCAGCTCCCGCGCATGAGTCGCGATCCTTGCGTGTAAAAGCCGCTGCGCTTTTGCGGCGGATTTTCAATGATTGGGTTGGATTTTTTGCCGCAGCTGATGAAGGGGGGACAGATCAGAATTGTCAAAAGGACGATGCAGCCAATATGATTTGATTTCATGCTTTTTACTTTTTCCTGTGGATTTCGTCTTTGAGCCGGACTCGACATGAAAATCTCAGAGACACGCAAAAGCAGTGGCTCAGCCCGATCCTAAGAAAAAAAAAGAATAGAAGAGAACGATCGACTTTCATGCAAACGCCTTTTTCGAGGATCACAAAATCAATTCAAATATGCAATACTTGTCACGATTCCGCAAGTGCGGCTTTCATGCGAATCCGGCAAGAAATCCGATCGTTCCAGTCGTGCGCTAACTGGCAAAATATACTTTCGATTTTAAAAGCTCCTTCTTGAGATCAGCGAATTTCAGCTCGCGTGATCCACAGTGCTTTTGCGCGCACAGAGCGGCGGCCGTGCCGGTCGCCTGACCCTGTCCCATGCAACTCACCGTGTTGCGCGTGGACATGTGCGCCCGATGGTCGGAGGTGATCATCATGCCGGCGGCGTAGAGATTTTCTACGCTCTTCACGCAAAGGGCTCGATAAGGGATGCCATAGGTGCCGCCGTCTTTGATCTGGTAGCGCGGCGCCCAGTCGTGAAAACCATAGACAACTGTGTCGTCATCAAAGTGCCGTCCATCAATGACATCCTCATGGGTGATGTCATAATCACAGATGATCTGTCGACCGCGTCTGATGCACAAAGATGGGCTGGTGCGCGCGATGAAGGCTTTTTCGAATCCCGGCACATATTCGCGCAAAAGCTCGGCCGCTCTGGCTATGCGGTTGCGAATTTCGATTTCTGCTTTGGCAACATCATCGCGATTGAGGACGCTGCCCGGGATTTTATAATTACATTTTATGTACATGAGATAGTTGTCATGAACAGTCGTCGTTATCATGGACATGCCAATTTTATGTGCCTCGGCTTGCAATGCCGGGATATCGAGTTGCTCAGCGCCCATGCGGACAAATTTGTTTTCTTCGCCACTTCTGGGTCCCCGGCACATCTGTCCAATGGCATTATGCGATTTGAGAAATTCATAATAATCATCGATAGACGCATTGGCCAACCCAAAGCTGTTGCAGCTGTCATAATCATTGGGGACATTGAATCCGGCTCCGGCGTGGGCACAGAGATCGCCATATCCTGTGCAATCGACAAAGCTGTTCGCCATGATGGCTTCACGGCCAGAGCGACTTTCCGTGATCACGCCGCGAATGCGGGAGTCGTTGACGATGGCGCCTGCCAGCAAAGTATTGACTGCGACAAAGACGCCGGCTTGTTCCAGCATGCGAAAAGCGAGGAGTTTGTAAAGCTCGGTATCGATCGCTGTGCACACGGCATCATAATCGCGAGCGGTCTCCATTTCAGGATATCCGGTACAGCCTCCCATTTCGGTTAGCTTGTCCATGAACTCGGCGGGAATTCCCTGTACAGCTTTGATTTTTTTACACCCTTCAAAAGCGGTATAGAGATTGTAAAAGCTGTGGATGGCCGTCCCACCTTCCACCGCAATGCCGCCGCAATAGCCTTTGGATTCGATCAGCATGGTTTTGGCTCCTTGTCGCCCCGCCGCAATGGCAGCGAAGAGTCCTGCCGTGCCACCGCCGGCGACGACGACATCAAAGTGGCGAACGGGCAGTCTTTTGGCTGGCTCCTCATAAGACTCGGGAGACTCTACGGCTGAAGGGATGGATTGCCTGGCAAAGGTTGATTTTGCTCCTAATCCCAGTAAGAGCATGGTTTTTGAAAAATCCCGTCTTTTCATCTTTGCACTCCTTGTCAGTTGGTGTGAAGAGTGACCACGAAAATGAGCAGATGATATATTGTAGTGATGATTCCGCTAACAATCAACAGAATAGGATTGGTTTTGCAGTTTTGCTTCGACTTGGCGGCAAGGGAACAAAATTTGCACCGTAGCGTCTAACCTTAAAAACTTACGCACACAAGACACGAAGACTCCAAGATTGATTTTATTATGGATAAATATCCTGCGAAAGACAGCTTGAAAAATTTGACTATTTTACAGACTCAAACCTAACTTTCTGTTTCTTTGTGTCTTGGTGTATTCGTGTGAGGCGTTTTTGAATAATCCAGGCCAAATAATATATCTTTTCAAGGACGTGGGATGATACTAGCTGGCAAGATTTACCGCGCAACCAAAATTTTAGTTCTGCTCTGCATGCTTTCGATGCCCGTTTTTGCGACGGGCCAAGCCGGCCAAACGCTGGTCATCAATGAGGTGCTGGCATCCAGTCATTCTCTGACACTGGACCCGAAGTATAAGCAATTCGCCGACTGGATCGAGATTTATAATTCGGGCACGACAGCCATCGATCTGGAAGGGAGCTATTTGACCGACGATTTTTCACAGCCGCGGAAATGGCGCATCTCCGATGAGGCCATTGTGCCGGCAAAAGGCTATCTGCTTTTCTGGGCGGATGGCATGAATGATAGCCTTCACACCAATTTTAAGCTCTCCAACGACGGCGAGGTCGTCGGGCTCTATGCGGCGGACGGTTCGGTCATCGACACGCTCACCTTCGGCGCCCAGGAATCGGATATTTCCTACGGACGCCGCATCGATAATCCAACTATCCTTCTTTTCTATGAACAACCGACGCCCCGCGCAGCGAATGCGACGCCAGGATTGCCGACGTCGCAGCAATCCGGCGCTGTGGCGATGAATGAACCTTCCGGATTCTATGCCAATTCGATCCGCGTCACCATGTCTGCGCCAGGAACGATTCGCTACACGACGGACGGCTCGACGCCGACGCGCACCTCTCGCGAATACACGACGCCCCTGGCGATCACATCGACGACCGTCCTGAAGGCCAGAGCTTTTGCAGCGAATCTCCTGCCCGGCCCGATTGCGACGCGCACCTTTTTCATCGATGAGAACGTCACCCTGCCGACCTTTTCGCTGACCATTGATCCCGATTTCCTCTGGGATGACGATGACGGCATCTATGTGGATGAGAACATTGCAAAACGTAAATTGTGGGAGCGTCCGGCAGTGATCGAGTTTTTCGAAATGGACGGCCGATTGGCATTTGCCGATGAGGCTGCCATCCGTCTGTTC
>RQOI01000103.1 GCA_003854995.1 Candidatus Zhuqueibacterota bacterium | reverse complement strand
GTTCGCAAAATGTTCGCAGGGAAACAGTGCACGTGCCAAGAAGGCAATCGAAGAGGGATGGTACCCCTATTTCATCGCCATTGAATCGGGAGCGGACACCACGGTGACAATCGGCGGCAGGAAAAAGATAATGATCGGGTCGAATAATTATCTGGGTTTGACGCAGGACGAACGCGTCAAAACAGCGGCCAAAGAAGCGATAGATAAATTTGGCTCGAGCTGCACCGGATCGCGATTTCTCAACGGAACGCTCACCATTCATGAGGAGCTGGAGGAGCGCCTGGCCGACTTTATGCAGATGGAAAAGGCGCTCATTTTTTCGACCGGATTTCAGACGAATCAGGGGACGATTTCAACGCTCGTCGGCCGTAAGGATCTGGTCATCGGCGACGCAGAAAATCACGCGAGCATTGTCGATGGCACGCGTCTGGCCTTTGGTCGCTCCCTGAAGTATCGCCACAATGACATGGCAGATTTGGATGACGTCCTGTCGCGCAACGGCGTCAGCGGCGGCGTATTGATCGTGACGGATGGCGTCTTCAGCATGGGCGGTGATATTGTCAATCTCCCGGAACTCGTCAAGGTGGCTGAAAAGCACGGCGCCAGAGTGATGGTGGACGACGCCCATTCGATCGGTGTGCTCGGCAAGACCGGCGCAGGCACCGCTGAACATTTCGGCTTGATCGATAAAGTGGATCTCGTCATGGGCACGTTCAGCAAATCCTTTGCCTCCATCGGCGGTTACATCGCCGGCGAAGAGGAGGTCATCCGGCACATCAAACACAACGCGCGGGCGCTCATCTTTTCAGCGAGTCCCCCGCCATCGGCTGTGGCCGCGGTGCTCGCCTGTCTGGATATTCTGCAAAAAGAGCCGGAACGAATTGCCAAGTTGTGGCGCAATTACCGCAAGATGAAAGAGGGCTATGCGCAGTTGGGATTCAACATCGGCAACAGCGAGACGCCGATCATCCCCATCATCATCGGCGATGATGAAAAAGCATTTACGTTTTGGCGCGCTCTGTTTGAAAATGATGTCATATGCAATCCGGTGGTCAGCCCGGCAGTGCCGCCAGGCATGGCGTTATTGCGCACGAGCTATATGGCCACCCATTCGGAGGAAGAACTGGACGTGGTCCTTGGCACTTTTGAGCGGGTGGGGAAAGGATTGGGCCTCATTTAAAAGAATGACGGCTGCCGGCAAGGGCAGCCGAGCTAATCTAACCAATAGAGCATCCTGCCGCAATTTTCGCAGGTGAACAGATCAACTCCTTCGCGCGCCTGCGCACCGATGGCTGTCGGCTGATGCAGAAAACAGCCCAGGCAGATATCGTTCTTGACGGGCACGATCGCTCTTTTCAATTTTTTCCGCAGTCGCTCGTAACGAAACAACAGCGGTTTACTGATTTTTGCAGCCAACTCTTCGCGAGCGATCCTCAACTCACTGCAGCCGGTGATTGAGAATCCCAATTTTTCGACCTCTTGCGATTCCTCAATCATCAGGTCCAGATCCTGCAGCGAAATCAGCTGCTCCAGTTCACTGTTTCCCATCCTCATTCTCCATCGATAAGAGCGACCAATTCCGCGAACGTCGTGACTTTATTGAGGGCATTTCTCTTTTTCGTGTCTTTCAGAATCGTGACCAGCGAGCCCAGAATGGGCAGATAAATATTCCCTTCATCGTTGTGCGGTGCGATGACCATAAAAAACAGCGTGACAGGTTTCTCGTCACTTGCATCAAAGTGAACGCCCTTTTCGGAGCGGCCAAAAGCGATGATAACATCCGCGGTCGCCGTCGTACGACCATGCGGCACAGCCACTCCCTTGCCCAGGCTTGTGCTGCCCAGCATTTCTCGCTGCCTGAGCATCTCCAGGACGAGCTGTTTATTCCGCACATATCTTTCGGCGACGAATAAATCCAGCAGCTCTTCCAACGCCTGGTCTTTTGTCGTCGCCTTCATGGAGGGTATAAAAAGAGCCTCTCGCAAATGGCCACGCAATTCATGTCTTTGCATGGAACTTCCTCCTAAACAGGGCTGCCATACTTTTCCTTGCACTGCTCGAGATAGTGCCGCACCGCAGAGTCAATCTCTATACCATCGAACGGCGCTGCTGCCAATTCACGCGTCAGAATATCAATTTTTTGCATGTCCGGATCAGTTTTTCTCAGAATCACCAGGTGCTTGTCCGCCACCCGGCAACTCCCGCCCTTGAACTCACCGATGTCTTGCCGCACCGTCATACCAAGTTGCTTGGCCAGTCCGAGCAGCTGAGCAAGAACCGACCCGTTATCCAGGCTCTCTATGACGCGTTCTTCTTTCCTGCGCTTTCCAGTTCCTTTGCCACCCATCTCACGTCCTGTGATTTTTCCTTTTTGCAGATGAGCAATGCATCGGGCTGGTCGATGACGATGAGATCCTCGACACCGATGATCGAGACCAGCCGATCGTCAGCATCAATGTAAGAATTGCTGACATTCAGTAACAGTGGCCGACCTTTGATGACATTGCCATTTTCATCTTTGGGGGACGAATTGTACACTTGTTCCCATGTTCCGAGATCACTCCAACCGAAATCGGCTTGCACCACATAAACATGATCCGCTTTTTCCATGACGCCAAAATCAATCGATTGTCCGCGCAGCGAAGAATAGACCTTTTCGCACACGGAAGCGTGATTGTCAGAACAAAGCGCGGATTGAATATCGAGCAATCCTGCATGCCATTCCGGCATGTATCGTTCAATCTCTTTCAGGATTGTCGCAGCGCGCCAGACAAACATACCGCTATTCCAGAAATAGTTGCCCTGCCGAATGAATTCCGTGGCCAATTCTCTATTCGGCTTTTCCGTGAAACGCGTGACACGAAAAGCCTTGCGCCGCACCGGCGCCCCCGATTCAATATAGCCATAGCCGGTGGCGGGATAGGAGGGCTTTATGCCGAATGTGACCAGGGCGTTCTGGTCATCTTGCACGAAATCGATCGCCAACTGCAGTGTGTCGAGGAAAAGCTGGGTGTTCGTGATGCGATGATCTGCCGGCAGCACCACCATGTGCGCATCCGGATCGCTCTCGATGAGGTGAATCGCCGCCAGCCCAATGGCCGGTGCGGTGTTGCGTCCCATGGGTTCAAAGAAAACGTGATCATTCGGCAGCCACGGCAACTGTGCATGCAGGAGGTTTTCCTGATCCCTGTTTGAGACCACAAAGATCGAATCCTCGGTAAAAAGCCCTCGCAGACGGGCTGCGGTGTTTTGTAAAAGCGTCCCCTCATCAATGAGCGACAGATATTGTTTCGGCTTTGACTCTCGGCTCTTTGGCCAAAAACGACTCCCAACACCTCCGGCTAAAATGACGGCGTAGGTATTCTTGAGAACTCGACTCATATCAGATGTGCTTTGAAATTTTATCTATGATGTAGGCTTTGGGCACAGCTCCAATCATGGTCTCGACAACATCGCCACCCTTGAACAGCAGGATTGTTGGAATACTCCGGATGGCAAAGTTCGTCGCCGACTGTCGATTGTTATCGACATCCAATTTACCGACTTTGATCTTGCCGGCATAATCGCGGGCAATTTCTTCAAGGATCGGCGCAACCATTTTGCACGGGCCGCACCAGACAGCCCAAAAATCAACCAGCACAGGAAGATCGGATTGCAGCACCTGTTCCTGAAAGTTTGCATCTGTAAGCGTGAGATCAGCTCCCATTCTTATCTCCAAAATTCGTTCCACTGATTTTTAAGAATAAAAACATAGACAAATTTCGACTGAATTGCAAGGACAAGTTTAAAAAACGTTCCGAATGAAATAAAAAAACATGATTCCGGAGGCCACCAACTTGATGCCGATTCCCAAAAAAGTGCCGACAAAGACGCCCCAACCCGCTTTGAACGCCGTCGACGCTTCCTTGCCGTGCGCAAACTCGCCCACCAGTGCGCCGACAAAAGCGCCGATAAAAATGCCCAGCGGCGGAAAAAAAATGAGCCCGATGAACGTCCCAGCTAAAGCCAGCCAAATGCTCGCTTTTTCAGCCCCATATTTTCGCGCACCCCAGGCAGGTATGACATTTTCAAGAACCGTCACAATGATGGTGATGATAGCCATGACGATGAGAAAGGTGGCGGAGAACGGCTGCCAATCTTTCGCCAACGAGAGCAGAATGAGAGCCAGGAAATTCAACGGCGTGCCAGGCATGGCCGGCGCAACGCAACCGATCAAGCCGACGAGCGAAATGATAAAACCAACGACAATCAGCACAATATCAACAGCGTTCATCATAGCCTCGATTCAGTCCAAGACCCTAAACCCAGCGATTCACATGAAAAAAAGACCCGATCTGTTCATCAGCATATCCTTCCAGGACAAAGCGCATGTCACTGCTCACCACTCGATAATTATTACGCAAAAGAATCTTGAAAAGACGATTGGAATACATGGGCACTCGAATCATAATTCTATCGAGGGACGCACTTTTGGCCAAGTCGAGAAAATCATGTAAAAAGAACTGGATATAACTTGCAGGCGTTTTTGGATGTGCGACAAAAGAGATCAGTCGCAACATCGCGTTTTGCTCCTCCACCAGACTGGGTTCTGTTTGCATGACAGCCAACCCAACAGGCGTTCCCCTCAGCATGCAGAGCACAGATTCTCCCTGCCGAATCTCGTCGATGGCTTGGATCACCGGCTTGTAATCGATGGTGGGCATGACAGCTTTGGTCAGATGGCTGGCATGCTGTAAAAATTCGAGCCGTTCACTTTTCGAGAGTCTGGAATAGTATACGAGCTGGTGCGGAGATTTCTGTACCGCCGGCAGCATGGCAGGAACAGGCTTGATCATATCAATGGACAGGACTGACGGAATAAAATGCATCTTGCCATAAAAGCCGATATTTCGACTGCTGCGCGGATTCACCTCCATGCCGATGACGACACATCCAGAGCCCTTTAAAAAGCTGACCGCATGTTGTGTCAATTGCTTGCCAAGGCCAAGATGATGTTTCTCCGGCGCCAGGACTAGCGGACCGAACCACCCGGTCTTTCCCCATACATGGCAAAACACGGCGCCTTGTATGTGTCCGGATTCCTCAAGGACAAAACAGCCCTGCGGACATTGGGCATAGTACATGGCAAGAAATTCAGGTTTGCACATGGGGACATCTGTGTATGCATAACCATCATCAAGACGGCCTTGCGTGAAAGCGCGCGAGATGATGCCATTCACTTGATGCAAATCAGATTTTTTTAAAAGTCGAATCGACATGTGGCAAATGCAGTCCTTGTCAAATCACCAGAAAATGAGGGGCATGAGACGTGAATTTTTGCGCTCGATCATCGATTGCGCAGTTGCTCTTTCAAACGACTCTTCAACATCTCTCTGGCTCGAAAAATACGCACCTTGACCGTGCCCAGAGGGATCTCCAATTGCTCGGCAATTTCTTCATAAGATTTATCTTGACTGTGCCGCAATATGATGGCTTGCTTGTACTTTTCCGGGAGAGCATCGATGGCGATCCGAATATGACTCGTCTGCTCTTTTGAAATCAGTTCTGTTTCCGGGCCGCATTCTTCCACCGGAAAATCTCGCTGCAGCTCACCATCTTTCACCTTCACCGGCATATTGAGTGAGCTGGTGGCCAATTTTTTCTTGCGAAAATAATCGATACAATTGTTGGCCGCAATTTTATATAGCCAGGTGGAAAAAGCATAGTCAGAATTGAAAGAGGCCAGGGCGCGAAAGGCCTTTATGAATGTTTCCTGAGTCAGATCCTCTGCCTGTGCTTTGTCCTTGACCATCCGATATATAAAATGATAAATCTGATCACGAAAGCGATCAACAATATCTGTATAGGCTTTTTGCTCGCCGGCAAGTGCTTGGTCAATGAGTTGAGAGATATCAGAGGTCATAACTAAATTTAGTAGATTTATGAATTTCAAATTAGTGCAAATTCGATTAACAAGCAAGGAAAAGTTGTTGCAATAAAGCGCGCCAACTCTTATCTTTGTCTTTGTTTCAATTGAGGTTAGCCAATATAAAGACGACAAAATATGATCCAATCAATTGGCATCGACATTGTTGACATTGAGCGCATGACACAGATGATACACCGCTGGGGCGATAAATTCTTGTGCAAAATTCTGACGCCGCGCGAATACGCCTATTGCCACGACAAATTCGGCCAGGCCGCATCTGTCGCCGCCCGATTCGCGGCCAAAGAGGCGCTGTATAAAGCCTTGCCCGCTGATCTGCAGGCCGGGACAGGCTGGCTTGACGTTGAGGTGGTGAATGATGCATCCGGCCGACCGCGGTTGAACTGTTTCGGCAAGATCGCGCAGCTGCAGGAGCGTTTTGTCGTCCATGTGAGTATCTCGCACAGCAAGGTATCCGCGGTGGCGATGGTCCTGCTGGAGCAGAAAGGGAGCGAATCATGAATCCGGTCGTGACGGCAAGTGAAATGGCGGCCATGGATCGCTGCGCCATGCATGAACTCCAGATGCCCGGCCTGCTGCTGATGGAGAATGCCGGGCGCGGCATCTTTAATGTCGCGGCCGAAATGCTCAACAGCCCCAGCGGCAAAATCGTGCATATCTATTGTGGCCCTGGCAATAACGGCGGCGATGGCTATGTGGCGGCGCGACATTTGCTCAACAACGGCGCGATCGTTCGGACCATGATCTTGTCAACAGCAGTAAAAATCAAGGGCGATGCACGAGTCAATCTTGACATCCTGCAGCAGATGGGACATCAGCCGGAGTTCATCTCGATGATTCCGTCGTCGCTCGACAAGCCTGATCTCATTGTGGATGCCCTGCTCGGCACCGGCGTCAAGGGCCCACTGCACGGCACGTATGCAGCTATCGTGAACATGATCAATAAAACAAATTGTCCGGTGCTGGCAATAGACATCCCCACCGGCGTGAATGCGGATACGGGGCAGATCGATGGACCCGCCATTCGGGCGACGGTGACCGCGACCATGGCGTTGCCAAAACGAGGCTTGCTCCTCTCACCCGGCCGGGAACATACGGGCAGGCTGGAGATCATTGACATCGGCATGCCTCGCGAGGTGCTACGACGGCAAGAGCTGCGCGTGCATCATGTTGACAAAAACTATATTCAGAACATTTTGCCCCGTCGTTCGCCCGATGCGCACAAGAACAAGGTCGGCATGATTCACGTCATAGCCGGATCAAAAGGTTTCACCGGCGCAGCCGCTCTGGCGAGCCGGGCTGTCCTGCGAGCGGGCGCCGGGCTCTGCTATTTGACCATTCCGGAGAGCTTGCACGCCATCCTTGCGGCGCTCAATGCCGAAGTGATAACAAGGCCGGTGCAAGATGCGGGCAATGGATTCCTTGTGTCGGACAACTATGAGTGCATCAAGAGAGATCTGGAGAATAAAACCGCGCTGGTCCTCGGTCCGGGGATCGGCCTGGCCGCAGAGACGCGCGAAGTGGTGCATCAGCTGCTCGCTGCTATAGCCTTACCGCTCGTCCTTGATGCGGACGGTCTGAACGCGTGCGTCGATGACGTCGATCTGTTGCGGCGTTACAACGGCGATCTGGTCATCACACCACATCCAGGTGAGATGGCACGATTGACGGGCTTGTCGACAAGCGAGATTGTGACGAACCGAATTGATATCGCGCGACAGTTTGCCGAAACATGGCGCTGCTCCGTCGTGCTCAAGGGCGGCCCGACCGTGACCGCGTCGCCTGACGGGCATGTCTATGTCAACTCATCCGGCAATGCCGGCATGGCCACTGCCGGCGCCGGCGACGTGCTGTCCGGCACGATCGCCGCCTTCATTGGCCAGGGGTTGAGTTCGGAAAAGGCAGCCATTGCCGCTGTTTTCATCCACGGATACGCCGGCGATCTGGCCGCGGCTCGCTATGGTCAAATGGGGATGGTGGCGGGCGATATTGTCGAAATGATGCCGCACGCGCTCAAAAAGATGGAGGCTGATTGAACTGGATAAAATGGACGCTCCCTTTGATTTTGTGGACTCTTCTTTTGCTTTTCCTGACCTGGTATCCCAAAGTCAAAACCCCGGATATCGGCATCGAGGCGCAGGACAAAATAGCCCATCTGCTCTTCTTCCTCCTTTGGGGGCTGCTCATGTGTCGCAGCCACAGCAAATATGAAATAAACAGGGTGCCATCCGCGGTTAAAGTGACAATAATAGTCGGCATTTTATTTGCTATAGTGGACGAGTCCATGCAGGAGCTGATTCCCGGACGAAATTTTTCAATTTACGATGGCTTGGCAAACATTATGGGAGTGTTGATGTCCATTCCGTTTTTCTTGACTATCTGGCTGCCGCGGCAAGGGCGATCCCGGATCAAGCAGGAGAAGAGATGAAATTATATCTGATCCTGTTCTTGCCGGGGCTGGTATTCGCGCAATGGAGCGAGGACATGACCGCTCCTCGCATTCAGCCCAGAGCAATGGTCGGCGGACAGACATCTTATTTTCGGATTTCTGTGCATAATTTTGAGGACGTCTATTCAAGTCGATGGGGAGCAAGTTATGGCGGTTTTGCCGGCGTCCGAGTTTTTGGCGCGCATTATGTGACCTGCAAATATGGAGCCTTTCAAAAAGGCGGCAAAAGCGGTGCGCCTGCTCCAGCAGGCGAAGAGCTGCAGAACGCCCAATGGGATGAACAGTGGTACAAAGTCGGCTTGCGAATTCACCCCACGGTTGAGAAGAAATGGGGCTCGTACTACGGTTTTGGCCTCGGTTTTTTTGCTGTCGAGGAAGTCGAACCCATTTCGATCTTTAAACCCATCGGTGATGGGGGCACGAGCGATCAAGATGGCGGGACAGGCTTTTATCTGGAAGTGGGCATCGACTATTTCATCCTGCGCAAACTGGCGGCTTTTTTCGAGTTGGAGATATCTTCCGGCGGTACGCGAGGCCGTTCCAGCTTTGAGGCCATGAGCGTTGGCGGCTGGCTATTCTCATGTGGACTGTCCTATTGGCCATTTTGAACTGCGGTTAAAAATGAATAAAAAGATAAAATTTCTCTTTGTTTTTGCAAAATCAGTGGTTATTATTAACAGAGAGCCAATGAACCAAAGAATCAACTAAATAAGGAGGTGTCATCATGGCCGAAATCGGGTATTGCGTAAAGTGCAAAGCAAAACGCGAGATGAAAGACGCAACAAAAGTGACGATGAAGAATGGTCGTCCTGCCATGAAAGGCAAATGTACTGTTTGCGGAACCGGCATGTATAAAATCCTTCCAAAAGCATAGGCGTGCCCTTCGTTGAGAGTTCAAGGGGTGGACGCCGACTTGCCGTGCTTACACCTCCTCATCAGCATAAATAACCAAGGCGGATCGTTCATCCGCCTTTTTTTATTAGAGTTTTTCTCGCATGAATTACTTTGCTGACCTTCACATTCATTCCTATTATTCCCGCGCCACAAGCAGCCAACTGAATCTCGAGCATTTGCACAGCTGGGGCCAGATGAAAGGCTTGCGCGTCATTGCGACCGGTGATATCACCCACCCCAAATGGCTGGCAGAGATGCGCGAAAAGCTGGTCGAGAGCGCGGCAGGCCTCTATCGACTGCGTGACGATGCCCGCACGACGCAGAGAGAGGTGCCGGACGCGTGTGCGTCGGATGTCCACTTTGTCCTCTCCGGTGAAGTGAGCACCATCTATAAGAAAGACAGAGTCCGCAAAGTCCACAGCGTCATTTTTCTGCCGACTTTTGACGCGGTCGAGAAATTACAAAAGACGCTCGATCGAATTGGAAATATTCATTCGGATGGCCGACCGATTCTTGGCCTCGATACGCGCGATCTCCTGGAGATCACCCTCGAAACTGATCCCCGCGCCCAATTCATCCCCGCACACATCTGGACGCCCTGGTTTTCTGTGTTCGGCTCAAAATCGGGATTTGAGACGCTGGAGGAATGCTTCGAGGATCTGACGCCGCACATTTTTGCGCTCGAGACCGGCCTGTCCAGCGATCCGCCGATGAACTGGCGCTTGTCGATGCTCGATGCCTATACCCTGGTCTCCAACTCGGATGCGCACTCACCCGCCAAGCTGGCGCGCGAGGCCAACCTGTTCCAGACCGACTTGACCTACGATGCCCTTTTCAATGCCCTCAAAGACAAAAAGAGCGACGCCTTTTGGGGCACAATAGAGTTTTTCCCGCAGGAAGGAAAATATCATATGGACGGGCACCGCAAATGCCACTCGTGCACGACGCCGGCCGAGACCATCAAAAACAACGGCCTATGCCCGGTGTGCGGCAAACCCGCCGTGCTCGGGGTCAGTTATCGGATCGAAGAACTGGCCGATCGCCCGCCCGGCTATACTCCCCCCGATGCAAAACCGTTCAAGAGTCTGATCCCGTTGCCGGAGGTCCTGGGCGAAGTACTTGACGTTGGTCCGACGTCGAAACGCGTCGAGCAACTCTATCACCATCTGCTGCAGGAACTCGGCCCGGAGCTGGATATCCTGATGAAACGATCTCTCTCGGATATTCGATCGGTCGGCGGCGATCTGGTCGCGGAAGCCATCAGCCGAATGCGCGATGGCAAGATCGAGCCCATCCCGGGATACGACGGCGAATTCGGCATCATCAAAATCTTTAAAGAAGGTGAACGAGAGAAAATTCTGCAGCAGGGATCGCTGTTTGTGCGCCCTGACAGCAATAAAGTCGACACGCCGAATCAGGCCACATTTGAAAAACAGCGACGGCAAAAGGTTCAGGATGTCGAGAGGGAGTATGGCCTGAACGACGAACAGCGTCTGGCGGTCGAGCACAGAGGGACGCCGCTCATCGTCCAGGCCGGACCAGGCACCGGGAAAACGCGCACGCTGACGCACCGACTCGCCTCGCTGATAGAAACAGGGGACGCCCAAGCGCACGAAATTCTCGCCTTCACCTTCACCAATAAAGCGGCGACCGAGATGCGCAGCCGCCTGGAAAAGCTCAGTGGCGATGACGCAAAACGTATGACGATCGAGACCTATCACGCCTTTGGCGCCGCTTTTTTACGCCAACAGGAGAGCTTTTTCGAACGAGATGACAAATTCCAGATTCTCTCGCCGATCGACTCGCCTGTTTTCCGGAACGAATTGGCGCGAGCGAGCGGCGAAAAAATCTCGCGGTCCACCTTGGAAAAAATCTCGTTCCTCAAAGCCCAGGGCCACTCGCCAGAATCCGCCCAGGAACAAATGGGCGAGAGAGCAAAGCAGCTGTCAGCCATCTTCGCGCACTATGAACGATTGCTGGCCGATCAGAACGCAGTCGATTTCGACGATCTCGTCAACTTTCCGGTTAGACTGTTGCTGCAATGTCCCGAATTGCGCCGCGCGCTGCAGGCCCGTCATCCGATCCTGGCTGTCGATGAATTCCAGGACATCAATAAAGCCCAGTACGAACTTTTTCGCCTGCTCGCCATCACCGCCCGCGACGTCTGCGTCATTGGCGATCCGGATCAAGCGATCTATGGTTTTCGCGGCGCCAGTGCGGTCTATTTCAATCAATTCACGCACGATTTTCCGCAGGCCACATCCATCCGGCTAAAGCGCAACTACCGATCGGCGCAGAGTATTCTCTCGGCCTCGCTGCAGATGCTCGGCCGCAATGAAGAGCAACACCTCTGGTCCGCCATGTCGCCAGAGGTCAAGGTCCACATCGAGGTGTCGCCAACGGATCGCGCCGAAGCCGAGTTCGTCGTGCATCGGATCGAGCAGCACCTGGGCGGCACGACCTTTTTCTCGCTGGACAGCGACCGCGTCGATGCGCGAGGAGCAGCGGAGGAATATGGCTTTTCTGACTTTGCCATCCTCCTTCGCTCCAGGCGTCTGGCGTCGCCGCTCATGGAAGCCCTGACTCGCTCCGGCATCCCGTATCAGTGCATCGACGACTCGGCCAGTGCCCCACAGGTGTTCGCGCATTTCATCGCCGCGCTGCTCAATCCACGACGTCACAATGATGCGGAGCTCTTTGAAGAGATGAAAAACCACCTGTCCGTTGCGGATGTGCACGAATTCGAGAACGCCCTGAAAGAGCTCGTCGAAATCGATCTGCCTTCCATCTTTGACTGGCTCGTGAAAAACAGCAAACAAGATGAAGAGATCCGTTTTCTAAAAAAAACAAAAGAATTGGCGCGTGCTTTCGGGGACAATAAAGATCAATTTCTCGACGCGCTCATGCTGCAGAAGCAGATCGACAGCCTGGAGCGTGCGGATCGAGTTCAGGTTCTGACCATGCACGCGTCGAAAGGACTGGAATTCCCGGTCGTTTTCGTCATTGGCTGCGAAGACGGCATCATGCCGCACTATCTCCCGGGTCAGCCGCTCGATGTGGACGAAGAGCGGCGCCTTCTCTATGTCGCCATGACACGGGCGCGACGGCATCTCTATCTCACGCGGGCGAAAAAGCGGGCGCTGTTTGGCAAAGAGCAACAGCAGGATCCCTCCCGCTTCCTGACCGCCATTTCCGCCCATCTACTGCAGTACGAGCAGCGTCAGTACAAGAGGAGAAAGGACAATCAACTCTCACTTTTTTAGCACTTGCTGGCCAAAGAAACTCTGTACAATCGCGATCGAGCACATTGATCCGGACGATCAGACGTTTCGTTACAGAACGGCCGATCGGATTGACTCGCTCACTGCGTCGATCGGACGAATCGGCCTGATCCAGCCGATCATCGTGCAAGCCAAGGGCGACTGCTCGTATCGACTAGTCTGCGGCTTTAAGAGGATGGCGGCGATGGTTGCGCTGCAAACGGCGACCTGTCAGGCTTTTGTCATCGAAGAGGAGGAACCGCGCGTCGACCTCTTTGGCATGGCCGTGCTGGAGAATCAGTCGACCAAACCGCTCAATCCCATCGAGTTGTCAACTGTATTGCATAAACTGCAGACCGAGTTCATGATCGATGAAAACGAGATCGTTCAGTCCTGGCTGCCGATGCTGGGCTATGGCCGGAATCCGCGCGTACTGCAGCTCTACAGCGGTCTGCATGAACTCGCGCCCGAATGGCGGGAAGCGCTGACGGCGGAGCAGATCTCTCTCGAAACGGCCAAAGAGATCTTGAACCGACCCGAGCAGGATCAGATTGAGATATGGAGACTGTTCGCTGCCCTCCGCCCCGGTAAAAATCGGCAACGGGAATTTCTGACCTTGCTGGCCGACGTCTCCAGGACAGAAGAGATGACGATCGCGCAACTCATTGACTCGACGTCGGTGCAGGACATTCTGAATGCCAGGTTGACGCCGCCGCAAAAGACCGAACGAGTCAAGCAGTGGCTTTGGGAAAAGCGATATCCCCGCTATGCTGCTGCGCAGGCGAGCTTTGCAGACATTCTGCATGCGGCGCGGCTGCCGGGGTATCTGCACATTCAGGCGCCGCTATACTTTGAAGGCGACTGCTACTCGGTGAGCTTTGCATTTTCGAGCGAACGCGATTACGAAAAAACGATCACGGCATTAAAAAAACTGCTCAACGACGGTGTCGTCGAGGATCTGTTGAAACTGCCATGATATCGTCGACAGGAAGAAAATCATTCTCCCCGGCTAAAATTTTCATCGAAGAGTCGGTCTCTCGTTCGGCATGGGCGACGAGAATTATGGCAAAATTTCCACAGATCGAAAAAGAGGTGATCGCCGATGCCAACGCCTTGCTGATCGAGGACGCCGCGCGCCACAGCGACGAAAAAAGCCTGTTGCTCGCCAGGCAGAGGGGGCCGTTTCTTCGCCTCTGCCCCGGGACGCAGAAACACCTCTGCTGTCTCTATTATAATCTCGATGTCGCCGCCGGCTGCGACCTTGAATGCAGCTATTGCATCCTGCAGGGATATCTGACCAGTCCGCTCATCACGATCTACTGCAACATGGATGACATGTACGGCGAGCTGGGGAAAAGGCTTGCGCGCAGCAGATCTTTTCATCGGATCGGCACCGGCGAATTGTCGGACAGCCTGACGTTCGAACCAGTGACGGAACTGGGTGCTGAGCTGGTGGTTTTCTTTGCTGACAAAAAGAACGCCATCATCGAGCTGAAGAGCAAGAATGTGCACATTGAGTCGTTGCTCGGTCTCGCGCACAATCGCCGATCGGTCATCTCGTGGTCGATGAATACAGAGGCCATGCAGGCATGCGAGGAGGGATTCGCCGCCACGATCGAGGATCGTCTGCTCGCCGCCGCAGAGGTGCAAAGAGCCGGCTACCGTATTGGCTTTCATTTTGATCCCATGCTCGACCATCCTGGCTGGCAGGAGGGGTATCGCGATGTCGTCGACAAGATATTCCGCCGCATCAGACCGGAGAACATTGTCTGGATCAGTCTGGGCGCGCTCCGCTATCCGGCGGCCTTTGATACCATGCTGCGGACGCGGCATCCGCGCTCGAAAATCTATCTGGGCGAGCTGTTGCCCGGCATGGACGGCAAATTGCGCTACTTCAAGCCGATCCGCATCGAGATGTTTCGCAAAATGCACGACTGGATCCGCTCCTATTCGCGCGATGTCTTTATCTACCTGTGCATGGAGAGCCGTGACGTCTGGCAAAAATCTTTTGGCTGGGCGCCCAGAAGCAACGCTGAGCTGAAGCGACTGCTGGACGATCAGGTGAGAGAGTGACGCCCCTGGGATGAATCTGCTTCTGCCATGAGGGTCGTCCGGACTCGCTCCAGAAGCGTCTTTGTCGCCTGGATGCCCCAGATTTCCCGCGGACCGCGATAGTTGATGCCGATATGACCGCGATAGCCGGCCGCGACCACCACTCTGACCATCCTGAGATAGTCTGTGCGGATATCGTTACCGCGCGCATCAAACTCACCCGTCTGCGCGCTGACCGCGCCGGCAAAGGGCATGAGCTCGGCCACTCCCACGTAGCGGTCGTACCATTCATCGGCTGCAAGCTGAAAGTTGCCGAAATCGGGCAGTGTGCCGATGCGGAGATGATCGACCATCTTGATGACGCCGATGAGCCAGCCGGCGTTCGCCGAGGGGCCGTTGCGGTTTTCCACCAGGACGTTTATTTTGTAATCCTCAGCATAGTCGCAGAGCTGCCGCAGCCCGTCCGCGACGCGCTGCTGCTGCTCCAGAAAAGAGCCGTCGCTCTCCGCATGCACGCAAATGGCCTGGCAGCCCAGCCGCTGGGCCGCCTGCACCCACTTGTAATGGCCTTCGACCGCCCCCTTGCGCAGCAACGCATCCGGCTCACCCAGCCGTCCCTCACCGTCGCAGCGGATGAGCAGGCTCTTGACGCTGAAATCCTGACACTGTTTTCGCATATTCTCCAGGTAGCCTCGGTCCTGAGCTCTACCCGCAAAGAATTCGCCGCCATACTCGACGGCATGAATGCTGAGCTCTTTGGCGATGCGCGGCAGGTCGAGATGATCGACCTGACCTGCGAGCAGTGATCGACGCAGGGACTCTTCGGATAAGGATATCTTGAAGAGCTGTCTTCCCGACCGCCACGCACTTCTGCACGCCATGCTCAATAGAGCGGGGGCCGTGAGGAAATTCCGTAAAAAGAGTCGTCGGTTATACATAGATCACTCCTGTGATTCAGCGGCTGTGCGGACATGGGCGACACTCGGCGTTCCTTCGCAGAGGACCATTTCAGCCTCGCGAGGAAACAGAGTCGGAGCTGCAATAGATTAAAAATATACATAACCGGCGATAAGAAACAAGAATTAATTTTGAATGGCGGGGATTGCCTGGCTGTCCTCAGCTGACGGCCGCGCGGACAGGCAGGGCAGCGATCATCCAAAGACAAAAAAAGCCTGCCGCGGCGAGAATCCAACCTCTCCGCGGCAGGCGTGAGCGAATGTTGCGTGGTTCAATTATTGACCGGTATAGTCGATTTATCGGCAATCAGCTCGGTCCTGGATCACGGAGCGAGTGAATGCGATTGAACCAACTTTATTCACAAAGCTGCACATCCAGATGGATGGCGTAATAAGGAAATGCAAGTAGCGGGACGGTCAATTCAGTGCCTTTGTAGGTGGTAAATTGACCTGCCGCAGGCCTCACGTCGGGGATGATTTCATAACCTTGGATCTTGACCGGCTCAGAGACGTCCTGCAATTCCCAGCCACCCGTCAGAACGATTTCCAATAGTCCTTGTTCATTTTCATCATCATAGGTGTAAGTGACTGTGCCCACATCAATGGTCTGTCCGGCCCAGATCGTTGGCATCTCCGGCAGGATAAAATCTTGTCGATAGAGGAATTCTTTGGCTCGACCCGGTTTCGGAGCGTGGTTCGTCAGCAGAACGTAGGCGACGTTTCTGAGCGATTTGTATCCCTCGGGCGGCGTAAACTCGACCTCATAAGGAACAACCAATGTTCCGCCTGTTTCGATAGTCAAATGGCTCTCCTCTGATCATCTCAGTTTTCACTTCGATCCACTCTTTGCCAACTCTGGCTTCAATGACATCTTTCACATAGTCGATAAAGGCGGTGCTGTTTTTGCCAGAGAGAGAAATTTCCAAGCCGTGGAATGCATTGCGCATAAATAGTGTTCCTCATTCTGAATCGTTTAGGGCAGCGACAACTATCTGCATTGGTTATCCGGTGGAAAAAAAAGATGCTCACGATAAGCAAAATTTGAACATGCTGTAATCCATTATGCTGCGATGGCCGAAAGGAGAGCAACGATGAACGCGCGAAATTGGGCTTTCATTCTCTTTATTTTAATTTTTTCATTTTGTACGAATGAAAATCCAACGAATCCCTCGGCATTCCCGGAAGCCGACGAACAGAACATCGATGGCGCCCAATTGGAAAGAGCATTCCAGGCAGCGCGCCAGGATGG
>RQOI01000102.1 GCA_003854995.1 Candidatus Zhuqueibacterota bacterium | reverse complement strand
CGATCTTTGAGTTGCGGATAGGCGGCACAAACGAACTGGCGAATGATCTCATCCTGCGCTTCCAGCGTCTCCTTTTCGCGAATGCCGATATCGTAGATGCGCGTGTCGCCGTGTTGGCGCAACAGGTCATCATCCATGATCGGGCTGATCGCTTTGACCGGCAGACCAAAGGCAAAGTGCAGATCGTGATAGACCTGGGCGCCGGTTGAGCAGATGACATCGAGGAAACCCGATCGGATCAATGAACAGACCATGCCGCCCAGACCACCGGCGATGCCGGCGCCGGCAATGCCGAGCCAAATCGTATCATTTCCGTCGATCATTCGCCGATAAAGCTGCGCCCCACGATAGACATGCCGCGCCTCAAACGAGGTCGAGCCCATCACGTTGATGAGCTCGGTGACGGTCACGCCCGGGTGAATTTCAGGTGGCTGTATGTCCGGTGCATCGGCAAAAAGGGAGCGTTTTTTTGGCATGAAAAATTCCTGCTGTATCACTCCAGCAACATCACCGCAAAGGCCGCGACGGTCGTATAAAGTCCGTCTTTGTGACCGCGCGCGGTTTGGGCAATGCTTCGACTGACAAAGTCATTGCTGTGATCAACCTTGTAGAGTTGTTTTCGTTCATCCCAGGCCCGATCCGGATCGAGATCGATGCCCAGGGTGGAGGCCAACATGGTCGCTGCCAGGTCTTCGGCAAAGTCGGCTGCTTTGCGCTGGGTGGAGCCAAAGGTGTGATATTCGCTGATGTAGCCGTACTGCTGCTTATCTTTGGGCTGTGCCAGCCCAATGGCCGCGGATACGATTCGCCCGGGCTCATTGGTGCATTGTCTGGCCATGACGACAAATGTAATTTGTCCGGGTTTCAGATAGTTGACGGCTTCTTGCCTGGAAATGATCTTACAATCCGGCGGGAAAATACTGGAGACAGTGACGAGGTTACATTCTTCAATACCTGCATCACGCAGGGCCAGCTCGAAACTCTGTAGCTCATTTCGATGATTGCCAACGCCCTTTGTAAAAAACATGCGACGGGGTACAAGTTTGTTCAACTCACAAATCCTCCTTATAGAATGATGCGCAAAATGGCGGCGAAAAATAATAATAATGTCATCCATATGCAATGATTATTGCTTGATTTTTGGCCATTTTCTGATATCTTGTAGTGAAGTTGAAATGACAGGGAAAGGAATCACTCGATGAACTCTTTGACGAAAAAATGGCGCCCGTTGATACTTTTAGTCGCAGCATGTCTGTCGCTGTTCGCCTGCGCATCAAGCGAAAAGAACCGGATGGAGCAGACGGTCCGGACTCTGTATGGGGTGGTTCAGGGCGTTGTGAATGGTGACGGCAGCGTACTCGCCTTCAAGGGCATACCGTTCGCGGCGCCGCCGGTGGGTGATCTGAGATGGCGGGAGCCGCAACCGCCTGCGGCGTGGGACGGCGTTCGCGATGCGAGCCATTTTTGCGCCAGTTGCATGCAAAACAGGCGTTTCACCCATCTGCCCAACGGACCCTGGAGCGAAGAGTTCATGGTTCAGGACAGCGTCAGCGAGGACTGCCTTTACCTCAACATCTGGACGCCCGCCAAGACGAATGCCGACCGACTGCCGGTGCTGGTTTACATTCATGGTGGGGCGCTGACAGAGGGCTCGGGCTCGATCGCCGTCTATGATGGAGAAGCGCTCGCCAAAAAGGGGATCATCGTCATCACCATCAATTACCGTCTGGGAGCGCTCGGTTTCCTGGCGCATCCGGAGCTCACAGCTGAAACGCCGCATCATTTTTCCGGCAACTATGGCTTTCTCGATCAGGTCGCAGCACTGCAATGGATCAAGGACAATATTGCAGTCTTTGGCGGCGATCCCTCTCGCGTCACCATTGCTGGCCAATCAGCGGGTGCCGCATCCGTTCGCGCCCTGATCGCCTCGCCCCTGGCCGCCGACCTTTTTCATCGGGCGATCACCCAGAGCGGCTCAACGTTCAGCAGGGGGCCGATGGGCGGTTCACCGACATTGAGTGAGGCTGAAGAGCGAGGATTAGAATTCGCCCGCTTGAAAGGCGCCTCCTCGCTCGCCGAACTGCGCGCCCTGCCCGCAGAGGCCATTCTCGCGGACACGCAGCCAGCCATGCGCTTTGGCGCCATCATTGACGGTCATTTTTTGACCGCTGATATGATGGCGGTCTTTGCTGAAGGGGGGCAGAATGATACGCCTTTCGTGACCGGACTGAATGCCGATGAAACGCGATACCGGGGAGACAGGGGAGAGGCATTTCAGGCGTTGTATCCGTCGGGTTCAGAAGCGGAGACGGCCGCCGCAGAAAAAACAGCCGGACAGGAACAGAGCAGGCTGAATGCTTATCTGTGGCTGGCCTACAGGGCAAAGACGTCGAAAACAGACGGCTATGGATACTATTTTGACCGGGCGATTCCATGGCCGGAATATCCGCAATTTGGCGCGTTTCATACCGGCGAAGTGCCATATGTTTTCAATAACCTCAAAATGCTGGCTCGGCCGTGGACCCGCGTGGACACCCTGGTCGCCGAGCAGATGTCGTCTTACTGGGTGAATTTCGTCAAAAATGGCGATCCGAACGGCCCCGGCTTGCCGCTGTGGGCGCCCTATGACAGCACCAGGCATGAAGTGATGCGCCTGGGTGAGAAAATGGCCATGATGCCCATCGCTGCCAGTGAAGAGCGGTTAGAGTTTCTCAAAAGGCAGCTGCTGGAAAGTCATTAGCGCCTTTTAATAAAATGAACATGCTAGAAAATGATAAAAACGCCTCGCAGTCGCCGAGGCGCAATAAAAGGAATGAGCAATTTAAAGGTATCGCTGTGAAATCTATATTTAAAAAAATGACCATGGTTTGTCTGATGATTCTGTTGCGCGCGAGCATGATGCCGGCCGACGAACTGGTCTGGTACGACGAGTTCGACGGCACGACGATCGATCCGGCCAAATGGGACAAGCCGGAATACAATCGCCGGCAGAATAGCAATGGCCCGGACGGCTGGTGGCTGCGCGAAGAGTCGTTTCTCGACGGGGACGGCCATCTCATCATTCGGGCGCGCAGGATCGCCAATCGCAACAGCGACAACGATCCGTACGACTATGCCACCGGCGCCATTCGCAGCTATGGCAAGTTCGAACAGAAATTCGGCAGGTTTGAAGTTAGCTGTCGTTTGCCGCGACAGCCGGGCTGGTGGGTGGCGTACTGGCTCTATTCGGACTCGGTCGGCAATGAGAACGGCTCGGGCGAGGACGGCACCGAGATCGATATTTTCGAGGGCTTCGGCTGGACCGATGAGGTGCAGCATGCGCTGCACTGGGATGGCTATGGCGATGCCCATCAGGTGATCGGTCACACTCTGACGATGGAAGAGATGCGCACGGGTTTTCATACGTTCACGCTGGAGTGGTATGAAAACCTGTACGTCTTTTATGTCGATGGCATCGAGACCTGGCGCACGGATGCCGGCGGCGTCTCCAAGGTGCCGGCCTATGTCAAGGTCACTGGCGAATTGTCGACCGAGTCCTGGGCCATCAACACCAACTGGGCAAACGATCCGACAAAAGCGGTGTGGCCCGATTCCTTCATCATTGATTATGTGCGCGTCTACGAACTCGATGCGACCGTCTTTGATGCACCGACGCCGAACGACCATCTCGCCTATCGCAAGACAGCCGGCGCCTCTTCCGATGCCGGCAGCCGCTATTCGGCGCGCCGCGCCACTGACGGCAATATTTCAAGCCGCTGGCAGAGCGCACCTGGCGCGCCGCAATGGCTGACCATTGATCTGCTCAACTCTTATCTCATCCATAAAGTGCGCCTCGACTGGGCGGCGCAGCATGGCGTCGATTACAGGATCGAGGTCGCGGATAGCATTGACGGGCCATGGACAGAGTGCATTCACGTCACGGGCAATGGTCAGCGCGGATCCGTGACGCACGAGTTCGAGCCGCGCGCCGGCCGATTTGTGCGACTGTACGGTCTGCAGGGCGTCGATGATGGCGGCTTTTCGCTGTACGAGATGGCGGTCTATGGCGAGGAGAATACAGCCGTGCACGGCAAAGCTGATGCGCCTCTGGCGCCGAGTCCGATGGTGCTGCAGAACTATCCCAATCCGTTCAACGCCGCAACCGTGTTTCGCTGTCACGTGCCAGGCGGACGCGTGCGCTTGACCATCCACAATCTGGCCGGCCAGCAGGTCGCCGCCCTTGCCGATCAGCACGTGTCAGCCGGCGACTATGCGTTCACCTGGACTGCCGACGCATGCACCAGCGGCATCTACCTGGCCCGTCTGCAGACGGACAATGCGACGGTCCTGCGCAAGGTTGTTTTGCAGAAATAGCAGCCTATTTGATTCAATTGCGACCGGACGGCCACGCAGTTCAAAATGCTGGTTGGCAGAAAGAAGAATTCAGCATGCAGTTTATCAGTCTGAGAGAATTCATAAAAAAGATGCATCCGGTGAAAGTCGCTTTGCTGGGTTATCTCTCCTACGTTCTAATTGGATGGATAGTGTTGTCTCTGCCTTTTGCGCAGTCGAAGGAGACAGCCATTTTAGACAATTTGTTCACTGCGACATCGGCGATTTCAACGACAGGCCTGACGACAGTGAGCACGTCGGACAATTACTCGTTTCTGGGAGAGTTGATTGTCCTCATCCTGATTCAACTCGGCGGAATTGGCTATATGACGTTCGGCTCGTTCGTCATATTGTCCAGAAAAAGAGCGCTTTCTCCGTTGCGAGCAAAGGTGTCCGATACTGTTTTCACCCTGCCGAAAAATTTTAGAATCGATAAATTTATCAAAAGCGTTGTGACATTTACGTTCACCATTGAACTCTTTGGTGCGCTATTCTTGTTCTTTATTTTCAGAGCAGCAAACGCTCCAGCGCCACTCTGGAGCGCCATTTTTCACAGTGTATCAGCCTTCTGCACCGCCGGATTTAGCATATATAACAACAGTTTCGAATCTTTCCAGAATAACTTTTGGCTGAATCTGGTCATATCCATTTTGAGCTATAGTGGCGCCATCGGCTTCATCGTCTTTGTCGATGTGTGGCGAGAGTTGAAAGGGAAAATCAAAAACATCACCCTGACCAGCAAAATAATTTTGCACACCACTTTTTGGTTGAGCATCGGCGGGACAATCATGATCTTTTTGACCGAATCTTCGATTCAGCACCTGGCCCCTGATGCGAGATTGATCGCCTCATTTTTTCAGGCGATGACCTCCCTGACAACGGTGGGATTCAACACCATACCGATAGCGGGGATTGCCAAAGGGACGATGCTTTTAATAACTGTCTTGATGGTCATCGGCGCATCGCCATCCGGAACGGGCGGCGGATTGAAATCCACTACCTTTTCCGCAATGTTCGGCATCATGAAAAGTGTGCTCAAAGGTGAATCCAGGGTCGCATTCTGGCGCAATGAAATTCCATTCGAACGCATCTGGACAGCCATGGCGAGTCTCTGCTTTTATATAACCTTTCTTATTCTGGGCATTTATCTGCTCAACCTGACCGAATCTTTTGATTTCGAACGCATCGTCTTCGAAGCAGCTTCTGCGCTGGGGACAGTGGGCCTCAGCATGGGGATTACCGCGGAATTGACAAACCTCGGGAAAATCATCGTCACCCTTTTGATGTTCATCGGCAGGCTCGGGCCATTATCTTTTGGCATGGCGCTCTTTTTAAAGCAAGATATTTTTTATCAGGACGATGAAAAAGATGTGGCGATATGAAAAGAGCGGTTTCGAATACTTGGCGCGGTCTTCGGCCGCAACCAAAAATATCTAAACCGCCGAGGGCGCGGACGCACGCAGAGAAAAATTATAAAGTATCACAATAAAAAACAAAATTAGTCTATTGTGTTTTCACGTTTTGATTTTCTCGGCGCTTCTT
>RQOI01000631.1 GCA_003854995.1 Candidatus Zhuqueibacterota bacterium | reverse complement strand
CTCCTTTGTCTTTTCGTCTCATCCTTTGCCCTGGCACTGGCTTTTGCCTCCAAGTACTATGCCGGCCCACATCAGCGCTTTGCTGACGCCTATCTGGGCGACGTCTTTATCGTCATTTGTCTCTACTTTTGGCTGGCGCTGCTCTGGCCGCAGCTGCACGTCCTGACAAAGTTTGCCCTCATCGCCGGCCTGGCGATCGGCGTCGAGCTGCTGCAGGCGACCGGCCTTCCCGCTTCTCTGCGCCTGCCGGCGCCGTTTGTCTTTGTACTGGGAACGAGTTTCGATCAGCGAGATTTTCTCTTTTACGGGACAGGATTGATGGTTGCCGTACTTTTCGATCTGCTCTTGGTAAGGTGGGCGCGTCGGCATTGCGGCGTCTGTAGGTGAATTCGGGATGACGATGCGCAACTTTGACGACGATCACCTCAACATCGCCCATCGCGGCGCTTCCGGCCATGCGCCGGAGAACACCCTGACTGCCTTTGCCAAGGCGGTCGAATTGGGCGCTGACGGCATTGAATTTGATGTGCAGCTGACAAAGGACGGCACGCCGATTGTGCTGCACGACTATACCCTGGAGCGCACGACCAGCGGCGCCGGCTTTGTCCTGGACAGGCGGCTCGACGAGATCGCCGAATTGGACGCCGGTTCCTGGTATGCGCCACCGTTTGCGGGCGTCGCTATCCCGACGCTGGAGCAGGTCCTTGAGTACGGAAAAGGCAAGCTGCTCCTCAACATCGAGCTGAAAAAGTCGCCGCAGCCCGTCGAGCTGGTCGAACGCGTCTGTGCGAAAATCATGGCGCACGACGTCCTCGATCAATGCCTGATCACCTCGTTCGATGCTAAAGCGGTCGCACTGGTTTCGCAGATCCTTCCAGAGTGTCGAACCGGCCTGTTGGTCAATAAAATGGTCGAAGCGATGTGGGAGGGAGGATGGTCATTTCTTGCCATCAAGCACGAGTTGATCAGCATCGAGGTGGTGGAAAGGGCGGAAGCGGCGCGAAAAAAGATCATCGCCTGGACGGTGAATGAAGAAGCTGAAATCGATAAACTATTGGACCTGCGGGTGGGTCGGATCATCACCAACTATCCCGATCGATTATTTACAAGACTCACGCAAAGGCGCAGAGACGCAGAGGAAAAGCAAAAATGTTAAAAATTTATGATTGCTTCATCAGATCAGCAAAATCAAGGATAATCTCATATTTTACAGCATTATATGCGCCGGCCG
>RQOI01000630.1 GCA_003854995.1 Candidatus Zhuqueibacterota bacterium | reverse complement strand
GTCACGAGCACATCGTCCTCGATGCGGATGCCGCCAAAATCCAGATACGAGCTCAGCTTTTTATAGTCGATGAACTCGGCGCATTTTCCGGCAGCTTTCCACTGTTCGATCAGGGCGGGAATGAAATAAAGTCCCGGCTCGACGGTGACCACATAGCCTGGCTGCAGTGTTTTGGCAAGCCGCAGCGATTTGAGGCCAAACTGCGGACTGCGCTGGATCGAATCATCGTAGCCGACGTACTTTTCGCCGAGGTTTTCCATATCATGCACATCGAGTCCCAGCATGTGGCCGAGACCGTGCGGGAAAAAGAGCGCATGGGCGCCGTGCGCGACAGCGTCGTCGATATCGCCTCGCATGATGCCGATCTGTTTGAGCCCCTCTGCCATGATCTTAGCCGCCTGCATGTGAACATCGCGATAAGAGATACCGGGACGAATGGCCGAAATGGCCCCCATCTGGGCGGACAGGACAATGTCGTAAATATCGCGCTGGCGACGGGTGAACGCGCCGCCGATGGGAATGGTTCGCGTGATGTCACCCGCATAGTGAAGTGACGATTCAGCGCCTGAATCGTTCACAGCGATGTCGCCGCTGCGCATGACGTTGCCGTGCTGGTGATTGTGCAGCGTTTCGCCGTGCACCGAAAAAATGATTGGAAAAGAAACGCTGGCGCCGCTGCTGGCGGCGATGCTCTGCATGCGGCCGGCGATCTCCCGCTCGATCACGCCTGGTCTGGCGTGCCGCATGGCAAAGGTGTGCATTTCATAGGTGATGTCGATCGCCTTTTCGATTTCGCTGATCTCTTCAGCCGACTTGCTGCTGCGCTGCGCCACGACCGCCCTGATGAATGGTTCGGACACATACTGAGCCACTGCCTCGACGGTCACGTGCAAAAGTGCGGCGACCTTTATCCGATGTTCACAGCGATATGGCGGCAGAATATGGACAGCGCGACCAGCGCCCAACGCTTTGGCAATGATGTGCGGCAGCTCCTCTTCCGCCGCGCTCTTTTGCGCGCCCACCTGTTCCGCGCGTTCCTGCAAAGAGAGCTGCGGTCCCATCCAGACGACATCGTCCACAGTGAAATCATAGCCAAAGATCGTCTCACTTTCGTCGTCGATATCCATGATAGCAACGAGGCCCGGACTATCCAGACCAAAATAGTAGAGAAAAGTGCTGTCCTGACGGAAATGATAGGTGTTATCCGCGTAATTCATCGGACTCTCATCATTGCCCAGAAACAGCAGAATCCCCTCATCGAACTGTTCTCGGAGATGCTGTCGTCTTTGCCTGTAAACGTTTTTTTCAAACATGAGATGACCTCAGCTGACAAAATCAATGCAATAGTCGGCTACCTGGCTGAACGGCTCAAACGATTGATCCGCTGCGGCCACCAGCGCGAGAGCTCACCGTGCGATAGCGGCGTTCAGCTAATCGAGCTGTGGCGAATAAGGCGGCAACAGCGCAGAAGGATCATTAAACGCTTCGATCTGGCCGGTTTCCTGGATGATGACAGGATAACCTTTCAACTGCTTTGGCACTTTTTGATCGATGATGGCCGTTCGTTCTTTGACAAAAACCATGATGGCATCATCGTCTTCTTCCTTGCCAATGCCAATGCCAACGACGCCGTCGATTTTCATGATCCTGGTGGTATATCTTTTTTTCACATCTCGTGCGGTCAAATCTGACATGTGCGTATTCCCTGTAAATGTTGCATTTCTATAATTTAGAAGCAGATTATTGAAAGTCAATGGTAAATTCATTACTTTGCATTATCTCTAACAACAATCGAGCGGAAAAAATTACGGAGTTTTGATGAAAAAATATCAGCAGCAATCGCCGGAGCAGGTCATGCGTGTAGTGACGACGGAGATCATTGAACGCGCCATCAGGCTTGGCAGGAAAAAGAAACGCACCATCTCTATCAGCAAGACCTCTGGCGGTGTGGGCGTCGATGTCACGACGCTCAATCCCAAAACCGCGACAGGCCGGGCAAATCTCGACAAGTTTTTAACTCCAGTGAAGCGCCACTACACCCTGCACGGCCTGGGCAAGCCGGAAGAGCGAGATTCAATCAACTGGCGAGCCGTCAATGCGCCCGCCTGGAGACGCATGTTGCTCTTTTACCAGCTCCTGGTCTCCGTCATGCACAAGGGAACGCCGGGTAAAATCAGGTTTCTTCGCCGCATGGGCGTGCATATTGGCTCGAACACGGAGATCATGCAGGGCGTCTGGCTCGATCATTTCAGGCCGGAGCTCATCTTCATCGGGGATGATACGCTCATCGGCGCTTTTTCGCGCCTGACCGTGCATGCCTATGAGGGGAACGGTCGTTTTCGCTACGGTTTGGTGGAAATCGGCAATAATTGCACGATCGGCGCCGGCACGGGTATGGGCATGATAAAGATTGAAGACCATGTGCGGACGCTTCCCGGCACAACGCTGTCCCCTTATCTGGTAAAAGTTCCGCGTGGCGCAGTGGTGGGCTGGAATCCGCCGCATGTGCAGCAGGCCGCGGATGAGTCACAGACGGCGGAATGAGAGGCGATGGGATGGGGGACCTTCATCATTCATCATTCGGTGTTCGGTGTTGGATATTGGCGGGAATATCGAATATCGAATATCGAATGATGAATGATGAATGAAGGTCAGAAGGGATTTTCTTTGCTGTATCCCGTCGGCATGCTGAAGGCGCTGGCTGGGGCATTGCCTTCTTTGAATTCCAAAAGCTCTGTTGACGAGCCAAAGGAGTGGCCCATCATCTCGGTCTTTTGCGTGCTGAGCACGTGTACGCCCTTGATTTTTTTCATTTCCTGCGTGATCTCGGCCATATTTTGGCTCACACCCGGCATCTGCGCCAGCATGGCGGAATTGAATTTAACATAGAGATCCGGATCGATGTTGATATCTGTCGTCGTCCAAATCTCGGACGTCACCGTGCCCATGCCCATCTCCATGGTCTGGATATATTTCACGCAGTTCCAGCCGTTAATTTTCTTTTTTTCCGCCGTGGGCTGAACCTTCACTTTGATCTTCATCATCGAGCCCATGAGCTGCTGGATTTCGGCCCGCTCTTCCGTCGACAGGTCCCCTTGTTTTGACTCCATCATCTTGTTGAAATCGAGCGGCATGCTCATGATCGTCCTTTTTTCGTGATCGGCAAAAGTCGCGCTTTTTTTCCCCATATCCACGAGGATTTTTTGCCGTTCATTGTTGCTGACCATCTTGTCCTCTGTGATCCAGGTCTCGTTGATCACATCCCGCGCCGGCTGAGTCTGCCCCATCATCGACATTGCATCCGAATGTTGCTTTTGCTTCATGTAGATATCCGCCTGCGAAACTATGGGCAGCAGAACGAGGCCAAGTCCGACAAGCCATCCCATAAACAGTTTTCTGGTCATCTCTTTTCTCCAGGTTTAATGATCGACTGCAGCAAAGTTTTATAATTTGCTTCAACTCTCGGTGTTGATCACCCAGCTTGCACTGAATCTACGAGCATCTGTTCGATTGTGCGTTCACGCAATTTTTCCATATCAAGCCACTGTACTCTCTCGTCACGCCTGAACCAGGTGAGCTGACGTTTCGCATAGCGCCGGCTGTTGCGCTTGATGGCATTTACCATGTCGTCGTATGCTATGAATTCAGCAAAATAGTCCAGGACCTCCTGATAACCCACGGTTCTGAGCGCGTTCAATTCCCGGCCATATCCCATCTCGACGAGACGTTCGACCTCTTCGACGAGCCCCGCGTGCACCATTTCATCGACCCGGGCATCGATGCGACGGTACAATATGTCGCGATCGCGGGTGAGGGCAAAAAACAGCGGCTTGAAATTCGCCGGTTCTTCGGCGCCGTGGTGGAGATCAGAAATCGGCTTGCCCGTCACCTCCCACACCTCCAGCGCGCGCAAGACGCGTTGCACATCGTTGGGGTGCAGGCGTTCGGCGGAGACCGGATCGACCTGGGTCAAAATTTCGAACACGGCCGCAACGCCCTGCTCGCGCAGTCGCCCGCGCCATTTTCCCTTTATCGCCGGATCTGATATTTTCGGCGTAAACAGACCATCGACCAGCGCGCGGATATACAGTCCGGAGCCGCCGACAACGATGGGCGTTTTGCCCTGCGTCAGCAGCAGATCGATGCGCTCGCGCGCTTCGCGGCCGTACTCGCCGGCGCTGTAATACTGATCCGGATGACGAATATCGATGAAATAGTGCGGGATGCGCTGCCGCACCTGCAGCGACGGCTTGGCCGTGCCGATATCGAGAAAACGATAGACCTGGCGTGAGTCCGCCGACACAATTTCGCCAGCCAGTCGCTCGGCGATCCTGAGAGAGAGTTCCGTCTTCCCGACCGCGGTCGG
>RQOI01000629.1 GCA_003854995.1 Candidatus Zhuqueibacterota bacterium | reverse complement strand
GATCTCCTCGACCGGCACGGCATAGGCCATGAGCGGAATGCTGGCGATGGTCGCGTGCCGATGCGACAGCGCCGACTTGAATGGCGTTGGGATCATGTCATCGAAATTGTCCATGCCATTCTCCGCCGCATACAACAGCCACGCGGCGTTGTCGATCGCCACCAGGGCGTTGAGGGCAAAGGTCTTGCGCAGCTGCGGCTCTCCGCTGATCATTATGCCGTAATTGTGCACTTTATCCAGAACATCTTCCAGCAATTGAATTGGAGAATCGAAGCAAGTCCCGCGAATGATTTTCAAGGCGTACTCGCTCATCATGTACATGCAGGCTTCGGCCGCTGCCGGTGACTGATTGGCGTACAGGGTCGCATCGGACCAGAGCGCGTTCTGCGTCGCCAGGCCGACTTTGCGCATCCCCGGGCTCTCCAGCAAAACCGCGGTCTGCCAGATGTCGGTCATGTAACCGCCCTTGAAGCCGAACGGCCGAACGAGCGGCTCGCGCTCAAAATCTGAGCGAGTGTTGATTATTTTGATGGCCATGAGTGTCTTGTATTTCGTAGTGGCTGAAGGCTGAGAACTGACAGCTGTCAGCTGTCAGCTGTCAGCTGTAAGCTATCAGCTATCAGCTTTTAGATTAAATCCTGCTCTCCGCATGAGCTCTTTTGTCACTTCGAGGTCACGTTTATAGACCGCGATCTCTTTTTCTTTTTTCAGGGCATGGCTATCAGTCGGCGACAGGATGTGCGCTGTGGGATATTCGACATGAACGGTGATGGGCACATGCAGGCCGAGCTCTTTGATGGCTCTGAAGAACGCCTGGTAATCCACCATGCCGCTGCCCAGAGGCACCGGATCGTCGCGCCATACGCGGCCATTTTTCTGCCAGAGGAAATCTTTAACGGCCAGGCAGTTGATGTGTTCCGCCACCAGCCGCAGGCCCAGAATCCAGGAATGGCCGCCTTCGGCCGTGGCGTGTTTGATGTCATACTGAATGCCCAGATCGCTGGCCTCGATGCCCCTGAGAAGGGATCGCAGATCCCAGATCGCGGCGCCAATGCGCGCGCCCGCGTGATTCTGGTAGGCGCCGGTGATGCCGATCTCCCGATTCAGAGCCGCGAGATCCTGCAGCTGCGGCCGCAATTGGGCGACCGATCCTTCGATTCCCAGCTTCTCATCATAACTCAGGTAGCCCATCCGATAGATGTGCACGCTGAGCTTTTTCGCCACCCGCAATGTCCTCTCCGCGCCAGGATCCGCCCGCGTCACATCCGTGACGATCATCGGCACGCGCAATCCGACTGCCGCGCAAGCCTGCACCGCGATCGGCAAATCCTCCTCGACTCTTTCCGGCAGAACGTGGCCGCCGGCGCGGACGGTGAGATCAGCGCCGTCATAGCCCGCCGCCTTGAGCACCTGGGCCGTCTCGTCATAGTCGAGCCATTGCAGATGTTTGGTGAAGCAGTTGAATTGAAACGTGCTCACCGCGGCATGCATACCGCGGGTGAAAAGAGGCGGCATTGTCCCGGCCGCGGCGAGGGCAGTAATGAATTCGCGTCTGTTCATACTGTATTTTCCCTATCCCAGGGTCCAGGGAGAACGATAGTCGTAATGCAGCATCTTGTTTGCTTCCTGATCATTGGTGAATCTTTCTTCCTCCGCGTCCCACTCCAGTCGCTTTTGCCGCTGCAAGGCGATATTGGCCATGAGCGCAAAGGTGGTCGAGCGATGTCCCTCTTCCAGCGGACAGCGGGGTGTC
>RQOI01000628.1 GCA_003854995.1 Candidatus Zhuqueibacterota bacterium | reverse complement strand
TCGATGATATACCCTATACGACCAGGCTGGATATGAATGACCGGCCGCTCATCGAAAAGTATATCAGCGATATTGAAGAAGCGGTCTTTTTGTCGTTTGGCGCAGCCGTCAACGCCAAATTTTCTCTTGGCGGCAATCTCAAGGGCCTGCGGCAAAATATCGGCGATCATTCGTCGCTCGGCTTTGGCCTCGATCTCGGCCTCCTGTATCACATCGGTTCGGCATTGACGCTCGGAGCTATCCTGCAGGATATCTCCGGCACGCACGTCACCTGGGACAATGGTCACCGCGACACCAAGATGCCTGAATTGAAATATGGCCTGGCTTTTAAAAAATCGATATTATTTTTACGCAGTAACTTGCTTTTTTCCGTACAACAGGACATAAGATTTGAAGGCAAGAGTTATAGCCAATTCGCCCTGGGCGATGTCGCCAACTCTGATTTTCAAGTCGGTGCAGAATATGAAATGATGGATGCCGTCGCGCTGCGGCTGGGCGCAAATGGCGGCGAGTTGACGGCCGGCGCCGGTCTGGGATTCAGGATGTTGCGAATTGACTATGCTTTCATGAGCTATGAGCTGGGCAATGCGCATCGCGTCTCCGCCTCTGTGCGGTTCTGAGAGATGGAGGCGGTCAGAGTTGCATCAAGAAGATCAGCTGTGGGGTTGCAACAAGAAAATCAGACTTTACTTGCAGAATAGCAAAGTAATCACTAATTTCGGAAAATCAGATGAAAATAGCACAAAACATCCGCACGGATGGCACACTATTTAAAGTGAAGCTCATTCCGCTCATGGTGGCTACACTGCTCGGGGCCGCCTGTTTGCAGGCGCGACCCGAGGTCGTCGATCTGGTCGCTTTTGATACCGATTATAATGCGACGACCGGCAAGCTGGTTGTTTTTTGGGAAACCGGAACAGAGTCCGATGTCGCTGGCTATAATCTCTACCGGAGCAGCTCATTCGGATCGCTCGGCACGCGCGTCAACAGTTCCATCATCATGGCGCAGGGATCGCCAACCACCGGCTCGACCTATGATTTTGTCGATGAGCCGGCAGCCAGCGGCCGCTACTATTACCAGCTCGCCGAGGTCAGTTTGTCCGGCGGTGGGGAGAGCTATTCCCGGCCCTCGGCAGATGGTGATGGTGAAGCGGATTACGATGATTTCATCAAGGTCTATGTGGACGACGAGAGCGTGATTGGCGGCGAATATTTCTGGTTCAACGAGGGCGGCGCGGATCCGGGTGACGGGCGTAAAGTGTGCATCATCGTCACTTCCACCGGCATCTCGGGCGCCATGACCGTGCGCCAGACCAATGCAGCGCCGGTTGATGCGCCGAACATCACTGTCTGTCCGTGGCGCTGGGAGATCAGCTCGGATGTTCACGCTTACAGCAGCATTGATTTTTTCTATAACGTGGAGGACATTGCCGGCACGACGGAGAGTTCTGATTACATCGGCCTGGCCAGGTATGACGCTGCGACGACCACCTGGAGTTGGCTCGGCGGCACGGTCTACAGCGGCGAGCACAAAGTCCGACTGGATGATGTGATCGCGGATGGCTATTACGCGCTGTACAGACGTATTTTTGGCGATATCACCGGCGACGGCTATGTCGATCTGGATGATTTTCAGCAGTTCGGCGATGTCTGGAATCACACCGCAACCGGAGAATTTTCAGCCGGTTCAACGGAACATTTTTTCAATTACAGCAAAACGCTGGAGAATGGCAGACAGATCATTGATCTGGATGATTTTCAAATTTTTGGTGATGTATGGAACAATGGGACGCCAAAGTGACCCTGTTGAAGGAGAGTAAGATGAAGAATGGTGCAAGGCTGATGAGCATTCTGGCAATTCTCACGCTTTTCGTCGCAAACGCCTATGCCGGCCAGAACGAGAATGCCGCCATTTCGTTTGATTTCGATAAAAGTCCGGGAGATCAGGGCGTGTCAATGATCGACGCCCCGGGCGCCGGCGCATTTGTCAAAGTTGAGGTGCGGGTGGCGAACTGCAGTCAGCTCGATTCCTATTCGTTCGAGCTGTTGTATAACACCGCGGATCTGATCTATACCACTTTTGCCACGCAGAATCTGCCGCTGGAAAAGAACATTTTGAACCAGAAGGGCACTTTTCTGTTCGACTCGCCGATTGTGACGGTCGATGATAGCGGACCTGTCGGCAAAGTGACGGTCAGCGTCGTCAATACCACCAATGATCCGCTGCAGTGTCCGTCCGGTGACGGTTTGCTCGGCTTGGTAGAGTTTTATACGCAGACGGCGGCGCCCAAGAGCGTTCTGTTCGGCGTGGTCAAGTGGAAAGATCCG
>RQOI01000101.1 GCA_003854995.1 Candidatus Zhuqueibacterota bacterium | reverse complement strand
TAACTTGCCAGGCACCTCGAAGGTGCCTGGCAATGATGCCACGGAGGCGCCTGGCAAGGTCACTTTACTTGATCATCAACATCTTTTTCGTCAGCGTGACCTCATCGGATTCGAGTCTGTAGAGGTAGACGCCACTCTCAACGGATTGACCCGATTCATCCAGGCCATCCCATGAAACCGAAAATGTGCCGGCCTGATAGCGTTGATTCGTCAGCAGCGCAACCTGCTGTCCCAGCATATTGTAGATGCCGAGCTTGACCTGCGAATTCGTTGGGATGGTGAACTCGATCCTGGTCGACGGATTGAATGGATTGGGGAAATTCTGCGCCAGCTTATAGTCGGTCGGCGCCCCGGCTGGCTTGTCCTGCACACCGACTTCCTTGCCCAGCATCCAGGCGACGGTATTTAAAAATAATTGATCGCCCACTGGCGTCAGATTGTACAAGCCTTGCTTTGGACAAATGCCGGCATCTTCCTGTGTGCCACATGGAAAGACCAGACGAGGTCCGCCGGCGAATTGAGTCGTTTCCGGATAGAATGCCGCATCCATTGGCCAGTAAACAATGGCGACAGCGCCTTCCACGGCGGCCATCGAATCCACTGTGACCGATGTCGCGATGATAACGCCATCATCGCCCGCTTCAGCCCAATTTGGAAACGAGGTATTGCCACAGCCAATTTCAGGATCAAGGGGGTAAAACAAACCATCTGTATCTGGCGTCAGGCCGGTAAAAATGGGGTGATCGGGGATTTCGGGTTTGAGCGCCGGCGCTCCACTGCGACCATTATTGATCAAAGCTTCAGTGTTAAACCACTGCCAGCGATTAGAACGTGCCACATAAATATTGCACACAATAATTGGTTTTGAGATCGAGCTCCAGCCCGCGAGATCAAGATAGGAACCACTGCTGGTCGTACGACTCATGATGATCAGATCGCCGCTCTCCAGAATATCGAACTGTTCGGTCGTCAGCGGATTACCCGTCATCGTTGAATATTCCGCCTGCACTGTATAGCCGGCGCCTTCCAGCAGATCGACGAATCCCTGATCCGTGGCTATACCAAGGCTGTCAACCATATTGGCGCCGTTTTCGCCCACCCAGATGATGAGTTCGGCCTGCGCAGCACCGAAAAGTCCGATGAAGAAAGCAATCGCCAAAACACAGTATCTTTTCATTTTCATTGATCTCCTCTTTAAAAATTGAAAACCGTTACGGACAAGTGAATGAGAATCGTGAGCCATACTCTGACTCGAAATTTGTGCTCGCGAGTGTTTTATTTTTCTATCACCTCCTTACACGGCACGCCCAGGTCGTGCGCCACCTGTTCGACAGCATTCGTGTAGTCGCCATGCGTATCGTAGAACTGACCCTGATCGTCAAACCGGCGACGCACGACCGGCGTCAGCAGAACGGGATGGGCGCCTTTTGCTTGCAGCTAAAGACAGACAATAGCAGCAAACATGGGAGAACTGCATATCTCATTCTGACCACATCCGCTCCTGGCACTCTATTTCATCACGATCATCTTTTTGGTCAATGTACCTGTTTCAGTCCGTAGCTGGTAGAAAAAGACGCCGCTGGTCAGCCCTTGGGCATTAAAAGTAATGCCATGCTCACCTGAATCCTGAAATTCATCCACCAGTAGTGCTACCTCATTGCCCAACAAGTCGTAAACAGTCAATTTTACCTGCTCGCTCTGGTTCAATGTATAACGTATGGCAGTTGTCGGATTGAAGGGATTGGGATGATTCTGTGACAGAGTGAATTCTTTTGGAAGCTGTGCCTCCTTGCTCTTGACAGAAGAAACCGGGAATCCATTCACACCGGCATTATAAAGGAAATCCACCTCTTCGTCGCTCAACGCTTTGTTGAAAATCGCTATCTCATGGATGCTGCCCAAATAGGGTAAATCGGCAGAATAACAGCTATGAGCAAAACGGGCAAAGTTTGGGCTGATATTCATGATGGAGTTATCCTTACCCGTTGCCGGATCGGATGTCAGCGCAGTGGAACCTATTAATACTCCATTATGATACATCACGATTTCAGGGACCTCATTGACCTCACAGACGACATGATGCAAATCAAGGTCATTATATTCTATCACATCGACCACACCATCTTCATTATTATACGGAGCTGATGGATTGCCGGATGTGATCCAGAAACGGGCCACATCGTCACCCCTGGAAGGTTGGAAGCAGATGCCATCGGAACCAAAGCCTAAACCACCGCCATCATCGCCAAAAAACCACAGCGAGTTCCACTGGGTGTTCTCGAGTGCCGGCGTAAACCAGGCCGAAATCGATACCTCATTATAAGCAGACAGATCAATATCTCCGCCATTCAATTCAACCCAAGAGTCCGCCACAGCACTTAAATTTGGAAAAGTGACAAGGTCTCCGGCCTCCACAAGTGCGTTATCACCGTGGAATTCACCATGAGCAACACCAACCTGGTCGTTGAGGGTGCCATCCTCAAAGGTCCACAAGTGAGTCAGACTCGCCGTGCCGGGATCCTGCGCCGTCAGGCTGATCGTCCAAAAAAGAACCAAAAAGATGATTAGAACATTTTGTATCGCTCGCATGGTAACTCTCCTTTAGAATGATAATATCATATTGACATTCACAATGAGAAAAAATAACATGAACACTCGGGTGTTACCTCCTTTTGTTTTCATTTATTTCACTCCCCGATCAAATAGCATAAATTCATCACCTCCCTTCGGGATATGTCAGCGATAAGGCTCGCCTGAATTGCGCTCATTCATAAAATGAGCGCGGAATTCAAACCGCGTATGATGCTATTTTTTTTCCACTTTGGCGAAAACCATCGTGATGTTCCGCTCCCCCCAATCCGACGAGGATGATTGTTTCACCGACAACAGCTTGCCGTCCTCGGCAAGACTCCATTCCTCATTCGTATTCATAGTGGATGTCTGGCCCTCAAAGCCAAAAGTGATGGTCGTGGCGATTTTGAGCACATCGCCTTTTTCATTCCAATTGGCCTTGGACACTCTCGGCATGCCTTCCCACACTTCGGATTTGCATTCCGCACCATCCAGCGTCAATTTTTCTTCGCCAACCATATCACCCTGGTCCGGCGTTTCGAATGTCTTGGTAATGGTCATATCACTATCGCTCTGGACAATGCTCATCTTTGTCTGTACGAATGCCCTGCCCATTTCATCGAGGGTGCTCTTGGCCTCGCTGAACAGCCACTCACCGGAAAAATCGGTTTTTTCGCCGGCAGAGAGAGTCGCTGCCAGCAGCAGTGCGATAGCGATGATGAGTTGATTGCGCATACTAACCTCCTGATAGATGATAAAAATGACGCACGGTCTTTCCCTGCGAAATTTTCTTTCTACTTGATATAACTCATTTTCACGACAGCAGTCCATTTTTCCGTACTCATCTGCACCAGGTAGACGCCGCCGGCCACGGATCGTCCTGCATCCAAGGCCTGCCAGTTTATGGTATGCCGGCCCGACTTTTGATCATCATCAACGAGCGTCGTGATGAGCTGACCCAGACTGTTGTAGATACGCAGCGCCACGTGACAGTCGCACGGCAAATCGTAATGAATTTGGGTGCTGCCATTGAAGGGATTGGGATACTGGTGCAGGGAAAATTCAGTCGGCAAGGCAGGCTTTTCTCCGGCCACAGCAGCATAGTCTGCAGGAATGATGGTCATCTCATCGAGATTGCAGAAATCTCCGTACGCACTCTGAAAGAGCAGTGTATTGTCCATGCCGCTGTTCAACGTGATCGACAGGGTATCGGTCTGCCAGGCGCTCGTGCCGCCGGTGTCGCGGGTTCGCACGATTTTGCGCGCGCCGTTCACCCGCAGAAAACCGATGAGCGTCTCGCTGGCCGTCCGCTGCGAATAGCGTATGCACAGCATATATTCCCCACCCTGGCGACCATTGACATGGTTGAATAAGAGCTCGCCCGTGGCATCGATGAAATCGACAAATCCGCTGCCATGAAATCCGGACGCATGGTTGCGAACTCGGCAACCATTGATTAAAATAGCATCTTCTGCCTGCAAAAGAGTGGGAATGTCGGGGATTGCGGTGAATTCTTTACTCGCTGCGGACTCGTTCGTCTCGTTGTCAACAGCAGTAATGGTATAATAATAGGTCTGACCTCTAATGACAGTGGCGTCGATGAACGTCGTGTCAGCCACAGGAGCAGCATTCAGCTTTTGCACAGGGCCCTCAACGGATGCCGAGCGATAGACATTATAGCCGATGATATCCCGCTCCGCATTGGCATACCAGAAAAGCTGAATGCGATCGATCTCGACGCCCGCGGACAAACCTGCGGGATGAACCGGGATGCTGGTTGGCATTGCGTTAATTTCCGCCGAGTGAAGCGATTCATTGCCGTCCACATCCACCGCGCTGATGACATAATAATAGGTCATTTCATTCATGACCGCCCGATCGACATAGCTCGTCTGAACGACGAGAGCTGCATTCACCTTCACATAGTCGCCGTTGGCGATTTCTGAACGATAGACGTTATAGCCCGCTATATCCAGTTCGGCGTTCGCCTGCCAATAGAGTTGCACAGAATCCTGTCCGGCCAACGCCCGCAATCCGACCGGTTCGAACGGCGGCGTCTCTTCCGGCGCCTGATCCATGTCAACGCCGAAGTAGTAACTCGGTTGCGTGGCCTGCATATAGCCGACCATCTCGCAGGCGACGCTGATGCGATAATCTTTATCGTGCATAAAAGTGACGAATCGGCGATCCGTCGGCATGGTCGTCGAATAGATGCGCAGCTCATTATTATTCGCGATGTACCAGACTTCTTCGCGCCAGTCGCCCCATATGTCGCCATAGCCCATGGGAGCATTGCGCGAACCAGTGGCGCCCTCGGCGCTGAGGAGTCTGCTGCCGCCATATTTCTGAATGGTCGTGCCATCCAGCAGCTCGCGCAGCAAGTCGCCATCCCACCAGATGGCCATGTTGCACTGCGACGGTTTGGCGCTGATCTTGTATCCTTTGCAATTATAGAGATCGCCGACGGACGCCCAGCACTCCAGTCCTTTATAGTTCGGATCGATATCAGCGGCCAGGCCGCGACCGACGTCACCGCTGGCGATCGATTTCGGAATACCCCAGATGAGCCTGCCGTCAGTCGCGGTGGTCAGATGAATGCCGTAGGCCGTCGGCGCTTCCTGCACATACCAGATCTCCAGTCCCGGACGCTCCGGATCAATATCGGTCATGTGCATGCGATCGCCATGACCCTCGCCGGTCTTCCACATCTCCGAGCCATCGTCATCAATGGCAATGCTGCCATTGACGATTTCATCCCTGCCGTCGCCATCGATGTCGCCGGTGCGGAGATTATGATAGCCGCCGCCGCCAGCCGGCAGATGCCAGCGCCACAGCTTGGTCAATTGCCCATCGCGCCAGTTCCAGGCATCGGCGTACATTTTCGTATAGGTGCCGCGCAAGATGATCAAACTGGGACGTTGGCCATCGAGATAGGCCACGCACATCATATTGCGATTGACGCGATTGCCATAGTCGTCACCCCAGGAGCTGACTGTGCCGCGCTCGATCCAGTCCTCTCTGGCCAAAATGTCGCCGGTTGCACCATTGATGATGACAAAGTACTCTGGTCCCGACAGGATGCGCTTTTCGGCGCCCGCGCGATAGTCGATCTTGCCGTCATTGTTCAAATCTTCATCGACCTCGCCGATTTTAGCAATGACTTCGGCCCTGCCATCGCCGTCCAGATCATAGACCAGCACCGGCGAATACCAGATACCCTGCCGGATATTCCAGCCCAAATCGACTCGCCATAAAAATGTGCCGTCACTTTTATACCCTTCCAGCTTGAAGGTGCTCGTCGCCACCGTGCCCTGCGACGGATCGATATCCTGGGATCCGCGCTTGACGACAAAGTCATACTGACCATCGCCGTCCAAATCGCCGACCCCGACGTGATTGCCGCCATAGTGCAGATCCCTCTGCAGCGGAATGGCGCGATAGCTCTTTGTCAGCACTGTGGCAGGCGCGGACGAGCCTTGCTCCTGACCATCGAAGACGGTGCGTACGGTATAAATACTGTTAGCCGATCCCTGATCATCAACAAAGTTGGTGCTGGAAGTGAGGGGCGTGGCTGTTATTCTGGCATCATCGCGATAGACATGAAAGGCAATATTTTCCGGATCGGTCTGCAGCAGGCGCCAGCCGACATAAATCGTGCCGTCACCCCGATCCATGGCGATGACGCCTCGATCCAGATTTTCGATCTGGTAAGCTGAGAGCAGATCGCTTTTCAGGAAAAAAATGACGAGGACAAATATGAAAAAGCTCTTTTGCAGCATAGTCACACAGCTCCTGCGCACGACATCAGATTTCTTCACTATTATAAGAGATTATCCGATAAATATCCAGCAAAAAAGTATCTGCTGTCAGGGCAAAAAAGCGCTCTCCGGCGGGCCCATATAGCTCGGCTGCAGGCCGCCCGTATCGATGATGAGTTTTTGCAGCACAACGCCGGGATCGATCATCCAGAATTTGAGCACATGCTGGCCGGCTGCGGCGACATGTTCGGAAGCGCTTTCAATGATATTTCGTCGCACCGCCTCTTCCCAATCCTGGAAAGAAAAATTTTCATGAATATTGACAATCCGGGGTGGCGCATCATCCAGGGACAGCGCGTAACGCAATCCCTGATTATTGTGAAAATTGAGCGTTGGTGACACCTGGACGTGCACGCTGACTGCGCCACCTTTTGCGAACGTGACATCATATTCCAGTCTGGGGCATCGTTCTCCCGGCGTTTGGCTGACAGCGGTGACGGGCTCTGGCATCATCGCCGATCCGGTGCGTCCCAAATTCGGGATGATCTGCCAACGCACTGGCGCCACATCGACCTTGCGCGAATAATGTGCAGCGTCGATGGCAATAGAACCGTTGCTTTCGACAAATCCGTGCGCTTTTTGCCACATTTCTCCATTCTTCACGACAGCGTGAACGACGATTTTCTTCTTGGCGCCCGCGATGGTGATCGGCACATCGTGGTCACCGACCGGAACCTTGGCCCAGTCCACGCTCACCCATAGCCGTTGCTGCTGATCGAGGGCGCCTTTTACAGAGGAAAGAATGATCCACGGTCGAGCGGTTTTGACAGAATAGTCGAGCGGCCCGGACCCTCGATTGAAAATATCAATATAAAAAGCTTGTCTGTTTAAGGGATCAAACGACGGCAAAACCGCCTCACTTTTTTCCAGCGGCCACCAGCTTTCCGAGCCCTGGATGGCGATCCCCATGTCGGCAGCTTGTGGGAGATGAATCGTTTCCACGCGCGGCAGCACGTCTTTATCCGGCTGCTGCCAATAGGTGTAGCTGATGTGCGTCTGATCCATCATGTGATTCCATTTGCCGCCGGACAGGATTTTGTTGTAATGAAAAGACATGGCCGAATCGGCGGCAAAGAGCTCTTTCGCCTTCATCGTCAGTTCATTGGTGAGCGCTCTTCCCTGTTGGGTATACAGCCTGTTTTGCGCCACGGTCAGATAGAGTTCGTTCAGAATGGCGCACGCTTTTGTCGGATGCAGGACGAGCTGGTAATACGCGTCGTGATATTCGGCCGGCAGCGATTCAGCAATCCGGGCGGCCTTTTCGGCAAGGAGGTTATACTCCTCCACGACGCTCTCCGCTTCGCGATAATGAT
>RQOI01000627.1 GCA_003854995.1 Candidatus Zhuqueibacterota bacterium | reverse complement strand
GCTACTGGTCGGGCTGTCCGGATATCTCGAATTATTTAACAGGCCGCTCAGACCTCCTGTGACGCCATCCCATTTTTCAAAAAGGACTGAACCCAGTTGAAAACTTACAATCTTGATGGTTATCTCTTTGGTGACGCCGTTTGGCGTATCGCTGATTGTCATTTTTGTCGAGTCGCCATCAGTACCTCTGGCGGTGATCGTCAAAAATCCGCCGGCGCCTACTAAACCGGTAGCAACATTGGCATCTTGAACCGCAATCGTAAATTTAGATTCCTTTGACCCACCCATGGACAATAACTTTACGGTGCGCTGCGTACCGACTCGCACCATGACCATATCAACGCCTTGCGGGTTGGAATAGGACCAGTTCACATATAGACCATCTTGAACATCAACAAACGGGCTGCTGTTGAATGTATCTTCCAACTCTGCGGATTTTTCAGAGTTCGTGTTGCCGGCAATAGTAATTTTCAAGCTATGGCCGGAACCGTTGCGCAAGGTGGATCGATAGCTGAGACGATAAAGACTGTTCGCATATTTTAAAATTTCTGTTTGTGCCTTTGTCGCGGCCGTCAGCATGCCGGCTTCATCGGCTGCGCCAAAATAGGCGACACCGATATCATCAAGCTTGGAGGCGTCAACATTGCCGAGACTGACGGTGTAAATCTTCACCTGCGATGTCAACGGGCCAATGGCATCCTGCTGGATCGTGCCGACCTCATCGTTGCTGTCCGTAAAGATGACATAGGTGTGTTGAGTCACCGCCGCGAGCTCGTAATCATCGCGATCGCGTTTGGCTTCTATGATGCCGGCATACAAGTTGCTCTTCTCGCCTCCGACTGTAATGCTATTGATAGCTGCGCTGAGCGCGCTCACATCGCTGCTGTAATCCAGAACCATTTGCAGTCTGTCGGAAATGGAATAGACAGCGATCTGCTGCTGAAAATCCATGCCTTCGACAACTTTCACAGCACCTTTTTTCAAGAGATCGAGATTGGTGCCGGTGTTGTTGTCTATAAGTATTTTTGTTCGGATGCTATAATTCATGGATGTCCTTTTCAGCACGTACGCTGATGCCATTCCGTTATCAAGTCGCAGACCCTGTTCCTCGATTTGAAAACGATCCACTGTCAGGAAATCAACTCCTTTACCCGCGAGATCTGTCACCTGCATCAGCACGGTCACGAAATTGGGTAATTCTGTGGTCACAAGGTGTTTCGTCAAGACAAACGATGTCGGCGCAGTATCACCATCACCGTTACCATTAGTATCCGAGGGTCCACTGGGCGTGTCACTGTCCTTGCTGCAGGTTATCACCAATGATGCGATGATGATAAGCATCAAAAAGAATCGAGTGCGCATAGCCTTCTCCCGTTAAAATGTCCATGATTTCAGAATATCATGAAAAAGAATCTCTCGATTAGATTATCATTTTTCGCCCTAAAAGTCAAGTGAAATTTCGAAGGAGAAAAAGCAGGCCGTTGGAGGGATGGATGACCGAGTCGGGATGGTTGATGCACAATCGAGTTCATTTTTCTCAACAGAACAGATGCTCCACTAAAATCCGAATTCCGATGCCACACAAGAGCACTCCTCCAGCAAACGCTGCTTTTTTTCCGAGACCGGCGCCGATCCGGACACCCAGCAGAATGCCGGCAAATGATAATCCGGCGGTGATGATGCCGATGAGGACGGCCGCCTGCCAAATGCCGGCGCCGATGAGCGCCAGGCTCAAGCCGACGGCGAGCGCATCAATGCTTGTGGCAACGGCCAGCACGACCAGATTCCAGCCGCGGGAGGGATCAAGGCGATAGCTTTGTTCTTCTTTTGCCCGGCTTTCTCTGATCATTTTTGTGCCCACCCACCCGAGCAGAAAAAATGCGATCCAGTGATCGAATGTTTTGATGTAGAGATTGATGCTATTGCCGGCGAACCAGCCGATGACCGGCATGAGCGCCTGAAAAAGGCCAAAGTGAAAGGATATGCGAAAACGAGCACGTTTGCTCGACAAATATTCTGTCGTCGCCACGCTGATCGATACTGCAAAAGCATCCATTGCCAGGCCAATGGCGATGAGAATGATCTCTACTGTCGTCATGCTTTTTCTCGCAATATACGAATCTCGATGCCTTTTGCGAAGAAGAATGATGCGACGGAAGGTAAAAGGTCAGTTATGGGTAAGGCAGATAAAACATCAACACCAAGTAACGAAAACACGAATGTCAAAGGAATAGCTAAATCACTG
>RQOI01000626.1 GCA_003854995.1 Candidatus Zhuqueibacterota bacterium | reverse complement strand
CACTGTTGTTGAGCACGTCGCTCACCGGACTAATCAGTGGCTTTATCATGCAGAAGATTCAAAAACCGACAAGTAAAGCAGACGCCTCTGAGCCCGTCCTCACGACGCTGCAGCCTGAGCTCAAGCCGGTGCCTGAACCGGTCACCAGCCTATTCCTTTACAACACGCTGCACAACATTTCCGCGCTCCTCTTGTTTGATGTCAATCTCGCGAGTGCGGCTGCCGAGAATCTGGCAAACTTTGTGCGGGCCGTGACCGAGATCAAAAAAGCGCGTCACACCTCTTTGGGCGAAGAGTTCAAGGCAGTTGATCTCTATCTGACCATAGAAAAATCACGGCTGGGCGACCGGCTTGTGATCGAGAAAAATTTTTCGCGACAATGCTATGAGATACCATTCCCCAGCCTGGCGCTCTTTCCGTTCATCGATGGCTGCATTCGATACAGCGCCGAGCTGCAGACAAACCCGGTGACTGTCACGATTGCCTGCCAACAGGAAAACAATGCCCTCATCCTGGAGCTGGCGGATCACGTGCAGGAGAGCGAAGAAGAGACGTGGCCGCAGGCCAGTCGGGATGCGGTCTACACCCAGCTGAGGAGACGTCTCCTCGACTTTTATGGCTCTTCCGCCAGGATGTCGCGGCAGCCGCTCCAGCCGACAGGCGAGCGCCTAAAAATCACTATTCCTCTTGCCAACGCCAAAATCGGTCGCACCGGTCGACAAGAGGCCGCATGATAGGAAAGCAGAGAGACTGATTCATGACAGCTCGATACAGGATGACATCCGTCCTAGTCCTCCTCCTCATCACTGCAGCGCTGGCCGATGCGAGCAGCTTTCAGATAACCATGCGAAAGATGTATGTGATCACGGCGCAAACGCAGCAAGACGTCGCTGTCGCGGATCAGATCTATGCCTCTTTTGCGCAGAGTGTGGCCTCGTCAAAGCGATACCATCTGATTCCGGTTGATTCGATCCAGACCCATTTCAATGCGGTCTTGCTGTCGGATTTTGCCGTCAAATATGACGCCGTGGAGCTGCTCGACTATTCATTGATGAGCGGCCTCGATGTCGCGCTCTTTTTTTATCTTGAGAAAACGCGAGACGCACAGAATATGTATGTCAAGGCGGTCGAGTTTCCGAGTGACATATTCATCAGTGATTTGTATATTCCCTTATCGTTAAAAAACATGGACGTGGCCGCTGCAGTGCAAACGCTGGAGTCGTTTGTCAATATGATCTGGCTGAACAGGCACGATGTGGGCTATGGCTTCCACAATAGTGAAAAAGGCATCCTCTTCGTCGCAGATGACCTGAATTCCCCTGACCTGCGCAGTGTGCTCAAGGGCGTAGCCCAAGCGCAGTCCCGCCTGTACGAGAACGACCATCGCGATCTCAAGGTCAAAGTGATCGAGCTGCTGCCGACCATGCGGCCGATGACGTCAGAGCGCGCCGATTCGCTCATGCGGCGGTTAAATTCGCAGGCGCTCTTGCTCTTCTCTCTGCAGAACGAGCAGCAGATTTATTTCCCGACGCGCATGGGCAGGGCGTCTGTTCTGGATAATGCCCTGCCTTTATGGCCGCCGCAGCGCGGCTTTCGGCTCTTTTCCGCAAAAATCGATTCGGCATATGGTCATGACCTGGGACAGAGTCTGCTGCCGCAGGCGGGCGTCATCAGTGAGCTTGTCTCAAAGTGGCCCGGACCCGGAGATGGCGCCAGGTCATTGCTCCTGAAAAATATTCAGACGCTGCAGGCCGATGCTGGTCATGGCGATGAAAATGCGCGGGCGCTGACGCTGCTCTATGACGCCCTGGCGCACTGTTTTTCGCCGAACGACGCCGAGTTCGGCTGGATCAAGCTCAATCAGGCCTCTCTGTTGAAGGAGAAGGGCGACCTCGTCGCGAGTCTCGATGCCTCGCGTGCGGCGTTCGCTGGATTTCAGAGCACCTTCAATTCGTTCGGTCAGCTCTTTTCGCTGCTGCAGAGCGGCGATACGCTGGAGAAATTGAATCGTTCTGCTGAGGCGCTGACAGACTATCAGGACGCCCTTAATTATTCCAGAGAAATCGATGATGTGCATGCGTCGGCGTTGATCTATTTTCGCCTTGGCTCGATAAAGTTCGATGAGGACGAGCTCATCGAAGCGTGGGACCATTTTGGCAATAGCGCCGACAGTTATCTGCGCGTCGGCGACACGCTCAAGGTGGTGCAACTGTCGACCAAGCTCGGCATCCTGATGCGGCAGAGCAACTTTCTCAAAAAATCAGCAGAGTATCTGGAGTACGCGCTGGCGCTGGCGATGATTCTGCATGATGATCGCGAATCCGCCGATGCCGGTTATCAGCTCGCGATCACGCTCAAGGATCTGGGAGAGAAGCAAAAGGCCCTGGATCACTTTCAAACTGTCGGCGATCTGATGGAAATGCTGGCAGATACCATTGGGCTGGCAAATACCGAGGAGCACATCGGCGATATCCTGTTCGAGGACGAGCAGTGGAAGAGCGCCCAGCAGAGTTTTGAATATTCGGCGCGGTTTTACAAATACATACCCGACATCGAAGGCATTATCCGCAGCGTGACAAAAGCGGGCGATACCGCGGCGGCGCGCAAACGGTGGTTGCGGGCCCAGAACAATTATGACGAAGCCCTGCAATTCGCCAATGTTTACGAAAAAACGGACTGGGTGTCGATCATTATATATAAAAAAGGTTTGGCGCACGTTCGCGCCGGCGACTATGCCGTGGGACAGGAAGAGCTGGAGCTCGCGCGCCAGGGAGATGTGTCGCCCGAGGCGATCAATCTGTTCATGAAGAGTTTCATCCGCGATCTCGAGCAGGAACTGGAAAAAAGCCGGCCATGACCCGTCTGCACATAGCCATCAAGGCGCGACTGGATAAAGCCATTCGCGAGTACCGCATGCTGGCTGAAGACGATGCGGTGCTCGTCGCTGTCTCCGGCGGCGCCGATTCCATGGCGCTGCTCGAATTGCTGTCGCTGCACGCTTGGACTTTTGCCGAGCGCATCCGATTGCACGCTGTGTACATTGACCTCGGTTTTGGCGAATCGGATGAACGCTGCCAATTGATGGAGACCTATTTCAGACAGCTGCGCGTTCAATATAAAATCGTGCGCACCGACATTGGTCCGTACGCGCATAGTGCGGCGAATCGAGAGCGTCCCTGTTTCCTCTGCTCGAGATTGCGACGCAGAAAGATATTCGAGACTGCCGAAGAGCTTGGCTGCAACAAGATCGCCTTCGGTCATCACAAGGACGATATCATTGAGACCCTGCTGATGAACATGATCTGGGGCCGCGAGATCAGCACCATGACGCCCAATCTGGCCGTGTTTCAGGGCAAGTATCATGTGCTGCGGCCGCTGGCCTATGTCGATGAAGAGATGATAAAAAAATTCTGCCGCGAACGACGCATCCCAACGATCGAACAGAATTGTCCGACCGACGGCCAGTCCAAGCGACAGTTCATCAAAGAGTGGCTTGCCGAACTCGAGTCGCAGGTGCACGGCGCCAGAGAAAATATTTTCGCGAGCATGAAACGGGTCAAAACCGATTATTTGCTGTGATGAATCAAATGGCCATATGAAAAATCTGCTCATCCTGACATATTATTTCCCGCCGCTCGGCCTGGGCGGCACGCAGCGAGTCGCCAAATTTGTCAAATACTTGCCGCAGTTTGGCTGGCGACCGACGGTCGTCACGGTCAAACCGATTGCCTACTGGGCGAGGGACGAATCGCTCATGCCGGACGTGCAGGCGGCGCGCATCGTTCGGACAGAGTCCTATGATCCGCAGCGACTTTTGGCGCGCCTGGGGCGTCTGCATATCGAGGCCGCTCCGCCATCGGCCAGGCGCGGCGCGGGCGCTTTTATCCGGCAAAAAGTGGCGCCGTTTCTCCTGACGCCGGACAGCAAAATTCTCTGGCATCCTTTTGCGCGACAAGCGTGTTGCGACCTGATTCGACAGGATGATTTTACCGCCTTGCTGACCACATCGCCGCCGCATTCGCTGCATCTGATCGGTCGAACGATCGCAAAGAAATTCAATCTGCCCTGGCTGGTCGATTTTCGCGATGGATGGGCGGGCAGCCACGTTGTCTTTGAACCGACAAGATGGCAGCGCAACAGAAATCTGCAGCAGCAAAAGCTGGTGCTCAGGGACGCATCGGCCGTCGTCGCCGTCTCGCCCGGCATCGTGACCTCCTTGCAGAGATCTGAGGGCACGGACAAGTATTTTCTCATCTACAACGGATTTGATCCGGAAGATTTCTCGCACTCGCAGGAGCGCGGCGGCCAGTACACGCTGTGCTACAGCGGCACGATCAACCGGTTTGCAGATCCGGAGCCCTTGCTGGACGCGCTGCTGTTGTTGAAAAGAGAATCTCCGTCGCAGTTCCGGTCCCTGCGGCTGCAGTTTGTCGGGCTGGATACGCTCGGCAATTTTGCCGAGCGGGTGCATGCGCGCGGCCTGGACGAGCAGGTCGAGATCGTCGGCCATCGCGATCATGCCGAAGCAGTCGCATTTGTGCAAAACGCGGCTGCGCTGCTATTGATCGCGCATGCGCGTCCGACCGATACGTTCATTCCCGGCAAAACATTCGAGTACAT
>RQOI01000625.1 GCA_003854995.1 Candidatus Zhuqueibacterota bacterium | reverse complement strand
GGGGCGGCCGTCATTCGGGCGAAGCGCCCCATTTTAATATCGATGGAATGATCAGGAGTCATCCTGATGGCGCTTCGCCCCTACAGAACTGATGACCTGTAGGGGCAAAGGCCCCTCGGGATGGATCTGACAATCTTGGTATCTTGATGTGGTGAATTTGTCAGGTTAAGACGATCGGCTATAATATAAGCAGGGCTGGAAGCCCTTATGGATGCTGCGTCCAGGGATGGAATCCCTGAACGAACAAGAGGATAACTTTTTACGACTTGGCTCTCAGCGCAGCAACAGTGAGCGGGTGACGATGCGCTGCTGATCAGAGCGCAGGACAGCGAGGTAGAGTCCGCTCGGCAGCTGCATGTCGTGCTCATCTTTGCCATCCCAGAGTACGCGATGCCAACCGCTACCGACGACAGCATCGAGCGTTCGGACGAGACGGCCAGTGGAACTGTAGACGTCGATTTTTACATCATCGGCCTTCGGCAGGTATAATTCAAAACAGGTCGACGCATTGAAAGGATTGGGGAAATTTCTGATCAGGGCGCAGCCATCCGGTGCTCTATCCTGCGTTTGCCCGATGCCCGTTGATAAACTCTTTTTCACCTCCTGCACCAGAACGGGCTGTTTGTCCGTTGCAGAATAGAACTGGCCAAAGCGATTCACCAGCGCCGACTCGTGCTTGACGAGATCATTGAAAAAGCGCGGGGCCATTGTTTGATAGAGCATGGCGACCGTGATATCATACTCACCTTCCTGCGCCGCCATCTTGTAGGAGACACGATCCACGCCGTCGCTGAGCTCACCATCCAGAAAATCGTCATCAAAGACTGCCCGGCCCACGACAGCGACAGCTTGATAATCTGCAAAAGTGGTCTTGAATCCTGCGGGGGGCAGACGATTATCTTTAGCATATGCAGCGCCGCGAAGCAGCGTGTAGGTGATGTCGCCGTTCACATCCTGCATGAGCGATTGATAAACTTGCACCTGATCCGATGACGTGATGACGTCGTGATGCGGTTCATAAGGTTCATCCAGACCGATTATCTCGCCCTGCTCATCCCAGGCGCCAGAGGCAAAGATGATCTCGCCTTGCTGATTTTTCACTTCGAGGAAGAGCCAGGCGCGGCGGCTCGGAAATCCGCTCGGAAACTTGTGTCCGGCCAGGTTTTTTACGCTCACCAGCACATTCAGGCTGTCGTCGCTAAAATAACCGTCCAAATCGAGTTCGATCGTCGCATCGCGCAGCAGCCGTCTCTCCTTGGCTAAGGTGCTGTCAAAGTGAACGGACGACGCTGTTGCGCCTATGGCGGCAGCATTCTCCTTGATCAAGTCGACCATGAAGGCGTTGGCGCCGACAAAATCGTGTTTCCAGACCGGTTGCCTCTGCGTCGCCAGCCAGGGCGGCCGCGAGGCTATTTTCAGCGCCTCATCGACTGCCGGCATGTGGCAGGTCTGGCATTCGATGTTCTGCTCAGGATAGATGCTGTTTTGCCATTCCAGATAGGGCGTCTGCTCCGGAAAGGTGCCGGCGACATTGCCGGCAGCATCAACAAAAGGGGTGAACAGCGTGTGACAGGTTGCGCAGAGCTCCGAACTGCCCAGGTGGGGCGAATGCACCGGCGTATAGCCCGTCTGATTGAACATCGGCATGGCCGTCGGATTCGGATAAGGACCATAGATGACGTGGTCATCGGTGATGACAAAGTGCCCGGAATAACTTTCCTCTTCGCCGAGATTTCCATCTTGTATCTGATGGCAGAGCGTACAGCTCACGCCATCGAGCGACAGCGGATCCGTCAGAGCCTGAGCAAGAGGGAAATGGTCCGCGCCAGTATGAATGGCTTCTGTGTGGCCCATGGGCGCATGACAGGTCGTGCACTTGTCTTCGATGACAGCTCCCAGGTGCGGATTTTCAGCGACTTCGGCCGTCACTTTCGCCTGCCAGAGCGGATCCCTGTCGGCATTAGCCATCATGGTCGAGCGCCAGGTAGAGACCGGCGAAATATCCTCACCAGCTGCCACCAGAACATTGCCCTGCGCGCTGTGGCAGAGACTGCAATTGCCGGATCCGGAGAACAACGTTGATTTGTCAACCGGCAAGCTTTGTCCCTGGATTTCTATTGCCATGAACAAAAGCAGAACGGGAATAATTTGCAGCCTTGTCATCATGCCATCAAAAACTCTGCGAAAAACCGACCGAGAAATAGCGTGTGTTGTAGATATAATAGGGATCATTCGAATCATTCCTCGTGAAGGAGAGATCGATGGAAAAAATCATTGGTGCGATGGAACGGCTGACATGCCACGCCTTGGAGAGGCTGATCTGGCCGATGAAACGCTGATCACCGCGCAGTCGCAGATCAATGAACGGATATCCGTCCAGATCGAGCGCCAGACGATTGCTGTAATGCTTCATCAGATAGGCGCCAGCCAATTCGACCTGAATCTTCCAGGGCAATTTCTGTTTCAGGGCGATATCGAACTGCTCCGCCTCATAGCCAAAGGGATCATCAAACAGCTCTTCATCCGAATAGTAATAGCCTTCAGCATCGATGAGATAACGAACCGAGCTGGTCAGATTGCGCCGCACGGTCAGTTGTGCGCTCAGGCCGGTCTTGAGCGTGACCGCCTGCGCGACGCGCAGAATGCCGATGAGCTGCTGATTCTGGCCATCACCGTCGGTCTGCAGTTCGGCAAATTCACCTGGGGTCGCCTCATCGTGCAGATAGTCCTTGTGCATAAAGTCAAGTTCAGCGATGAGCGAGGTGCCGCTGTTGAAAAAAGAGCTCAGACGCAGAAAAGCGACGTGCTGCAGATAGGAATAGGGTCGGAGATTGTCGTAGGCGCGAACGCGGGAATTGACGCCAATGTAACCATAGAGCTGCGGTCTGAGGGCGGTCTTGTAGTTGGCGAAGAAATAACCTTGTTTGTATTCATACCATTGGTACTCTTCGCGATGCAGCCGCATAGTGGCATTGATCCCGAGATTCAATTTCTGCTGCTCGCTCTCATTGATATAGTTGTAAAAAGACAGACCGACCTGATGCAGCGAATAACTGCGCGCATCGTAATTTTCGAACAGTGTCGCAGCGCCCTGGTAAAACGCACGCAGCCCGGCCCCTTCGGACAGTGCGTCATAATTGAGATAGCCTTGAAAATTTTGATAATAGTCCGGCAATTGCCGGTAATTGGCAAAAATATTAGAGGCATAGCCGCCCTCGGCATCGATGGAGAATCCGACTTGACCAAAAGTCAACGCAGCCAGCGCAAGTATCATCGAGAAGAGCATCTTTGCATTCATCATATCATCCAGTTCTGCTTCCGTTTAATATTGAAAAGAGACGGCGACGAGCGAACTCGTCACCGTCTCGGATTCATCAGATCAGATCGGCTCAGCCTTTGCCGCCTTTGCCACGTCCCTTGCCGCCATCATCGTTGCCTTCACCGGCGCCGCTGCCATCGTCATTGCCGCCATTGCGAAACCCTCCGAGTCTGGCGCCTCTGCCGAGGCAGTCTTCCGGCTTTTGCCAGTCCGCATCCTGACCATTGGGAATGCCATCGCCGTCGGCATCGGGAGCATTGTCGTTAAAGCCGTC
>RQOI01000624.1 GCA_003854995.1 Candidatus Zhuqueibacterota bacterium | reverse complement strand
TGAGAAAATCCCGCTCGAGTTCGGGCTCATCGGCCAGGAGACGACCGGCATGGGCGGCATGGCCTGCGCCCTGCGCGGCATGCCGATTCTGGCCTCTTATGTCGAGCTGGCGCGACAGGTGGCCAAGGACGCCTGGATCATCAATTTCACCAATCCCTCCGGTCTGCTCACCGAGTTCATGGTGAACTATCTGGGCTATGAAAGATGCATCGGCTTGTGCAATATCCCCATCGAATTTGTCCTTGAATCGGCAAAGCATTTCAACGCCGCTCGAAATGATGTTTTTCTCAAATATTACGGGCTGAATCATCTCAGCTGGGTGGAAAAAGTGTTCGTCTGCGGTGCAGATGTGACGGAAGAGATGTGGGACAGATTCAAATTGAATATGAAAAATATACCGGCGACCGACTATGAGCCGGATTTTCTGCAGAAATTGCGGCTGCTGCCCAATCCCTATCTGCGCTACTATTACATGACCGACCGGATGCTCAAGCATGAATACGAGGAACTCGACGGTCAGGGAACTCGCGGGCAAGTGATCCTGCGCATTGAAAAAGAGCTGCTGGAGCTGTACAAGGACGAGGAGCTGACGGAAAAGCCGCCCCAGCTCAGCCAGCGCGGCGGCTTTATGTACTCGACCGTGGCGACCGAGCTCATTCGCGATATCGCTGCTGACGCCGGCACAACGCACATCATCAACCGACGGAATGGGGGCGCTGTGAGTAATCTGCCCGACGATTATGTGCTGGAAATCCCGACAGAGATCCATGCGGCTGGTCCGACCTCGTGCCCTCTGGGTGCGGCTGACAAGGTGACGATCGGCCTCATTCATACGATAAAAAACTTTGAGCGCCTGACGATCGAAGGCTATCTGCATCGCAATGAAAATCTGATCAAGCAGGCCATGCTGATCCATCCGCTCGGGCCGACGGAAGACAAACTGGAGCCGCTGTGGCGGCGGCTGAAAGAGGAGAATCGGGACTATTTTCCGCAGTTCTTGTATCAAAGAGATACTTCCGGAAAATGAGTACTCGGAACCGCCGGGCTCGCAGAGAAACGCCGAGAGAAAATAACTTGTGTCCGACTACATTGAAAGACACAAAGGAGCAGAGTCGAGATGAAAAAAATCCATCTCTTTCATTTCAATAAAGAGGAGATAGCTGCACGGTCTGAACAAATTGAATCCTTTGGATATTCAGTCGATTCGAATTTGCCAAGCGGAGCGGATTTTTTTAAACGATTCAAAGAAAAGCCACCCAACGGGATCGTCATCGATCTATCTCGCTCGCCCTCTCAGGGGCGCGATATCGGCATCTACATGCGTCACAGCAAGGCGACTCGCTTCATTCCGTTACTGTTCGTAGACGGAGCACCGGACAAGATTCTAAAAGTGAAAGAGCAGCTGCCTGATGCCGTTTTCACGGCGTGGGATTCTTTAAAAAGTGACTTGAAATACGCTCTCGCCGATCCGCCTGCAAATCTGGTTGTTCCCGAATCGACCATGGCAGGTTATGCCGGAACGCCGTTGCTCAAGAAATTGGGGATCAGGGGTGGTATGGCGGTCGGACTGGTGCATGCGCCGGACGGGTTTCGCTCGGTACTTCAATGTCCGGCCAATGTCCGTCTCATCGATGGTGCGACTAAAGAGGCGACGCTGCTGCTGTGGTTTTTGCACAGCCTGCAACAGCTTGACGACGAGCTGCAAGAGATGGTCGAGCACGCCGCGCACGCGCGTATCTGGATGATATGGCCGAAAAAAACATCGCCTCTCGCAGCTGATTTGACCCAACAGCTGGTTCGCGAGAGAGGCTTGTCTGTCGGGCTGGTGGACTATAAGGTTTGTTCAGTGGATGAGACCTGGTCAGGTCTACTGTTCACAAAAAAGCGCGGATGAAAAAAGTGCGTATTTTTTTAGCGTAAATGAAAAGGCGATCGCTATCGATCGCCTTTTTGCTTATCAGAGAAAATGTTATGGTACTATCTGAGCATCGTCATCTTGCGGATCTGGTTGTAGTTGTCCGTCTCCAGGGCGTAAAAATAGGCGCCGCTCGCGACCGACAGACCGTTGCTGTCGGCGCCGTTCCACGATACACTGTGGACGCCCGCTTCGCGCACGCCATTCAGCAGCGTCGCGACCTGATGACCACGGACGTCGTAGACGACAATCTTGACCGCTGATCGTTCCGGCAGGGCGAAGGAGATGGTCGTCGTCGGATTGAACGGATTCGGATAATTCTGCTGCAAACTGAATTCCGTCGGCAGCGCCTTTTCCGTGGCAACGCCAGTCAGCTTGGACAGGCTCGTCGCTGCCGGCAGCTCGACGACATCGCCGGTGGGCAGGGCGGCGAAGAGGCCAAAGGCCGGACCTGCATTATTGGCCGTTGGATTTAAAAAGCCGGAAGCAAAGACGACCGCTGCGCCGCCGGCCAGGCCGGAGAGATCAGCTTCGAATGCGGCGACCACGGTCTCCGGCTGTCCCGCCGGCGTGATGGCCAGACGATAGTTATCCGGTTCGACTCGCATATAGTTCGTGAACATGCCATAGGCCAGGTTGCTGACGAGCGTCAGGGCGCCATTGACGACCACATCCACAGCCGGTGCATCCGTGGCGCCGTGCAGCACGATCAATTCGACGTATTTCATCCATTTGGCCTTTTCCTGCGCCATGTCATAGGCCTGCAATCCAAAGCCGATCTCCACCCCATCGGGATTGGCCGCAAAGCCTTCACCGACAACGCCGCTGGCGACCGCGACATAGGTCTTGCCGCCGAGAAGAGTGAGGGCCGGCAGCGTCAGAATGATGTCCTGCGGACCCGCTGAGCCGGCCGGCGCGACGGCGACAGTCAGCGGCGTATTGGCCGGCACATCGATGAACGGGGTCGCGCTGCGAAAGGCGAAATTCGGGAGCAGCAGCGCCTCATTCACGTAAATGTCGACCTCGGCTGCCGCCGGATCGGCAGAGTTGTGAATGACCTGCAGTCGCGCGCTCTCCAGCAGCGGCAACCGATCCACTCGACCGTCCGGATAGGCGATGAACAAGCCAAAACCCTCTCCGCCCTGGTTGTTCTC
>RQOI01000100.1 GCA_003854995.1 Candidatus Zhuqueibacterota bacterium | reverse complement strand
GTGGCTGAGATACTGGGACATGATTGTCGCCGATTACGGAGCCGCGGCCAGCGCAGAGGAAATGTCTGTCCCGCCCGGGGTCATCTTACTTGACACCTATCCGAATCCGTTCAACGCGCATACAGAGGTGCGCTTTTTTCTCGACAGACGCGCCGTTGTCAGAGTGGATATCTGCAGCATTGTCGGCCAGAGGGTGAAGAACCTGGTCAATTGTGAACTGCCGGCAGGGGAGCATTCCTTTCGCTGGTCGCCGGAGAGCCGGCTGGCGAGCGGCGTCTATATCGCCGCATTACGGGGTGAGAATGGCGTGCTGTTGACGCGGAAAATCAGCTATATGAAATGAGACTTACTCTGCGCGAGCCATTCTTTCATTGAGCAATGAGAAAAATGGCTCGCGCCAAGCCGCAAAGGCCCCAAGAATTTGGCTCTATAACGAATCGAGTAGGTAAAAGCAAACCACCGAGTTCGCCGAGAACACAAAGTCATATGTCATTTCGATCTATTCAATGTTGATGAAAATAAATCAATGCTAAAATTGCATCATTCGAAAAATTACTTAAATAACTGACACATATCACCCATTATTCTTCTTGACTTTTGTGCACAAGGTGGCTGGTTTTAAATTATAAAGGTTTGATTTTTTTGGGTCTGGGACTATAAAGAAATTTACGACTTTTGTTTTTAAACCACTCACAATGATCATCTTTTGCGCTTTCAATTAGTAGATGCTTGAAGAGTGGAAATGTAAAATGGGCTGATGAGTACTCAATTTTTTATATTTCTGCGATCTTGGCGTCCTCTGTGGTTTAATAAATTATCGCCCACTCGATCCGTTATAGAGCCTCTCATTTGGATCTTGTACTTTTAAAAGTAGTCATTTTTCTCTATCTCTGCGCAGCTATTTTTTTGTGACATCAATTTACATTTCGTTCCTTGTTTATTTTGTTCGAAATTGTTTACTTTTCGCAGTAAAACAGATAGGATTTCCGTAATGAAATATACCCACCTTTTCAATATTCTGACCCTCATGGCAGTTCTCGTCGTCGTCGTGCCGACAGCGGCGCAGACAGACCGGCCTTCCGCCCCGGACAGTTCCCTGGCCTCGATCAAACCGGAGATCTTTGTCACCTGGACCGATAAAAAAATAGTCGTCGACGGCGTGCTGGACGAGAGCGCCTGGGACGACGCCAGGCCGTACGAAGCCTATTTCTACCAGCGCGAACCGCTCGACCGCGAGCCGTCGAGTGAAAAGACCAGGGTGATGGTGCTGCAGGACGCGCGCATGCTCTACTTTGGCATTCAGTGTTACGACTCTGAGCCGGAAAAGATCTTTGCCTCTTCCATGCGCCGCGATCGCAACTATGGCAGCGGCGACGTCCTCGAGCTGCTGCTCGACACCTTTCAGGACAACCGCAACTGCTACGCCTTTGACACCAATCCCCTGGGCGGCAAAGGCGACGCGATCGTCAGCGATCGCGGCAATCACGTCAACAAGCAGTGGGAGGCGGTCGTTTACATGGACGGTCGCTTGAACGACTCGGGCTGGGCGGCCGAATTTGCCATTCCGTTCAAATCGCTCAAGTATAAAAAAGGCGAGGTAGTCGACTGGAACATTAATATTTCGCGCGAGATCATGCACCGGAATGAAGAGACCTATCTCGTGCCCATTCCGCGCGAGCTGGAACACATGGCCAAGTTTCGCGGCGAGCTGTGGGGACTTTTGCGGAACATCAGACCACCGCGCCAGGGACTCAATTTCGAGGTCTATCCCTACGCGCTCGTCGGGGAGACGCGCACATTTGGCGAAAGTGAACAGCGAAAAACCGACGTCCATGGCGGCATCGATTTCAAGTATGATTTCACCTCGCAACTGGCGCTCGATTTGACCTATAAAACCGACTTTGCCCAGGCCGAAGCGGACGAAGAGATCGTCAATGTCACGCGCTTTAACATCCGGCGCGAGGAAAAACGCGAGTTCTTTTTACAGAACGCCGGCCTGTTTCAGTTCGGTCCCGGATCGCGAAGCCAGTCCCATTTCATGCTCTTCGATTCGCGCTCCATCGGCATTCAGGACCAGGAGCGCATCCCGCTGCTCGGCGGCGGCAAAATCACCGGTCGCGTCGGCGACTATTCCGTCGCCGCGCTCAGCATGCAGAGCGAAGAGACGATGCTGTCGGACAGCCGCTCGCAGCCGTCGGCCAACTATACGGCCGTGCGCCTGAAACGGGACATATCCAATGACTCGCACATCGGTCTGATGGCCCTGAGTCAGACGGCGGCGTCGGACTATTCGCGCGCCTTGGGCATAGACGGCCTGTGGAACGTGACCACAGCGATCCGTCTGGATGGCTCGCTGGCCCGCGCCTTTGCCCCGCATGTCTCGGGAAACGACATGGCCGGCGATTTTGGCTTTATCCTGAACGAAAACTGGCTCGACATCAATCTCCGCTATACGCACATCGATTCATCGTTTCTGCCGAAAATGGGCTTTGTCCGGCGCCCGAACATCCGCAGCACCGACGCGACGGTCACCCTGACAAAATGGATCAACAATGGCTATTGCCAAAACATCGCCTTTTCCTCGGGCGTGTCCTATCTCACGGACCATCAGCAGATTCTGCAGACCCGCGATCTGCCCCTGGCAGCGTCAATCACCTTTCGCAAGGGCGATCGACTCAAAGCCGGCGCAACGCGCTCGTACGAGTTTGTGCCGCGCGATTCCCGCATCCGCGACATCAGGATCGACGCCGGCGTCTATGATGCCTGGTCGCAGCAGATCAGCCTTTCGTCCTATGAAGCGCGGACAGTGAATGCCGAGATCGATGTCGAATGGGGACAAATCTTTGACGGCGTCCAGCAGTCAATGCTGCTATCCGGATCAGCGAAAGCGTCGAACCATTTGAACATCGATGTCGCCTATACCTACAACCACCTCGATTTGAGCAACGGCAGTCTGCTGTCGCATGTGCTCTCCACCCGCTGGACCTATTCCTTCACCCCGGACTTTTTCACCAAAGCATACCTGCAGTGGAACACGGCCGACAACCGCTTCTCCGGCAACATCATCCTCGACTGGGCCTATCGACCGCGCAGCCACATCTACCTCGTCTACAATGAGATTCAAGACACGCTGTCCGGAGAACCGACGGACAGGATCATCATGCTCAAAATGACCTATCTCTGGCAGATCTAGC
>RQOI01000623.1 GCA_003854995.1 Candidatus Zhuqueibacterota bacterium | reverse complement strand
GGGAATGGATGTGCCACGAATATCCCGTTCTCCCGGATTCACGCCGTACATCTTTTCCAGATTCAAGCCGGCATCGATCAGCGGCGAAGCGCTGATCGGCTGGTATTCTGTGAGCGGGCCGTGCAGGAGAAGGGGGAAGGTCAGTCGAGCCCCGCCCGAATTGTAAAGTCGTGGCTCCGCATAGATGCCGACGAAGCGGCCTCCCCGCATTTCATTGCCGGTCTCTTCCGCCCACGTACGGATATTGACATGATTGAGAAACTCCTGGTTGCCGCTCAGATTCCAGTAGCAGTTATTCTCGAATCTCTCGTCCTGCAGCCTGTTTCCCGCCATCAGGAAGGGACCATTATAGACAAACACATTATTGAAGAAACGAAATCCCTGCCAATTGTTCTGCACGCAGAGGTTGGGGCCGTTTTGGTTGCTGTTATAAAAGGTATTATTGTAGATATCGCAGTTCCGGATGGCGCCGCCGGCCTCGCCCTTCCAGATGGCGAGCGAGCCCTGGCCGTTCTTGCCGTCGTCCTGACTGATATTATAGCGGATGACGTTATTTTGCCAGACCTTGCCGGCGCCGAACTCGAATAGGCCGATCCCGGGTCCCTGATTGTCAAAGGACAGACAATACTGGATGATGGAATCGGACGTGCCGCCATCCAGATCAAAGCCGCCGCCGTCCGCGGCATCTGGAGCGGACTTGTTATCGTGCGATATGCAGTGCTGGATGATGAAATTGCGGCTGTCCCATATCCATATCCCGACCGGGCCGTTGCCATGCCAGGGCATATCCCAGCCGTTATTGAACGCTTCGCAATACTCGATGAGTCCTCTGTCCGTCGACGAAGCGAGGATGCCGTTGCCGCTGTGATTGTCGATCACGGTCGGGTCGCCCGGGTTGTTTTCGGCGATGCACTGGCCGATGTAGAGATGATGATTGTCGTAGCGGCTGCTGTCCCAGATCGTTGTCCCGGTGACGTGAATGCCGGCAAAGCCGTTATCGTGCGCGTAGACGTGCGTGATCCGGACGCTGTCGCAGATGTGCACCAGCACGCCGGCATGCTGAAAGCCATGCACCTCAATCGAATCGACCTCGACCTGCCGGCAACGGGTGATGTAAACGCCGTCCGCCTCGTTGCCCGCCTTTCTGCCAGAGCCTCGGAAGACGAGATTTTTGATCGTTAGATGGTGGCAGTCCTCTGCCACGAGCCCGCTGCCGTTGCCGCCATCGATGATCGCCCGCGCATCGCCACTGCTCGACAGGACGAGCCGGTCGCTGGTGGTCGCAGAATCGCCGGCATCAAAGCGCAGCCTGCCGTTGTAAGTGGCGCCGCCGCTGAAAAGGATCTGATCTCCGGGAGTGAAATTCGCCGCATTGACCCTGTCGATCGTCCGCCAGGCCTGCTCGGGCGACAGACCGGAGTTCTTATCATCGCCAGCGGGCTGCACGAAAAAGACGCGGCCGCTCTGTCCCGATGCATGTGAGCTGCAAACCGGGAGCCACAAGGCCAACAGGAGCGTCACAGCAAGATGGAGCCATACGGGCTTTTTAGGCATGCGCAAGGGAGGCGAGGACAAAATTTCTTTTGAACACAATGAATCGCTGCTGATCATCGATCTGTCAGACGGTGTCATGCACAGGATTTTGCGATACTCATTCACAGCATCAGATATGAAAAAAAATTGATATTTGCAACAAAAATGCACACGCTGCGGTAAGAGGTCAGTTACTGGTAGCTGCGATTGCCAGGAAACCGTTGAGAAGAATAAGCTATAAAGACAACGTCGCCTCAGTTTTCATCGCCAGACATTCTGATGCGCCAGATTGCATAACTTGAGATTCGGCAAAATCCTTTGGTTTGTCCCGGCATTTTCTAAAGAATCCTTTCGAGAAGCTTTCGTCGAGATTTGACAAACCTTATTTTTGTCTTTTCGACTTAATAGCCCGGACATCCAGCAACCACCACTCCCTTATTGCCTTATTACTTTATTTGACGTGAAAATCGAAAGCAAATATTTTGTGCACTCGCGCAAAGCTGCAGAGGAATCAAGCGAAAGTTTTTCTTCGTTATCCTTTGTGTTTTTGTGGTTTTGTGTTGATTTTTTATCGACTTGTGTTTTACAAAATTTCATCGAATTTTCTGGCATTGTTCATAGAAATTATGTAAAGTGAAATTGAGGATGTATGGACGTAAAGCTTGGCAGTCGATCGCTATCTGATGAAACAGCCCTTGAAAAAATCTCATCGATCTTCGACAGTTGAAGAATCTGCGCCGGCGTTCGCTGGCCGATTCGAAGCCCTGTTGGCCGCTGTTCCTGACATCATCATGCAAGTTGACGTCAATATGGTGTACAAATGGGCAAACCAGGCGGGACTGGATTTTTTTGGCGCCGACGTGATCGGCAAAGAGGCGTCCCACTATTTTGCCGGCGAGCAAGGCACCTACGATTTTGTCAAGCCTCTCTTTGCAGGTGATGAGAACGTTTTTTATGTGGAAAGCCGGCAACGGCGCCAGGATGGTGAAACACGTCTACTCGCCTGGTGGTGTCGGGTGCTGAAAGATGCCAAAGGCGGAGTGCAGGGAGCGATTTCCACCGCGCGTGATATAACTGAAGAGAGAAAAATCGAAGAGCAACTCCGCCTGCAGAACCAGTTGTTCACCAACACGATCGAATCGCTGTCGCATCCCTTTTATGTCGTCGATGCGAATGATTACCAGATCTCGATGGCGAACAGCGCCACGGCTGCTTTTGGCATTTTATCGACAAACACAAAGTGTTATGCTCTGACGCATGATCGCTGTCAACCGTGTCAAGGCGATGAACATACCTGTCCATTGCAGGAAGTCAAGCGGACGAAAAAGCCGATCACGCTGGAACACATTCATTTCGACAAATACGGCAACAAGAGATATGTTGAAATTCATGGCTTTCCCATTTTGGATGATGAGAACAATGTC
>RQOI01000622.1 GCA_003854995.1 Candidatus Zhuqueibacterota bacterium | reverse complement strand
GTACAAAACAGAGCGTTTGCCCTGCTCGGACAGGTCCGATAAATCATCCTGATCGAAAATATCGATCTGCGGCATACAATCATTTTCATTCCATGGATATCCTCCCAGCGTCTTGGGATTGAGCGCCTGGATGCCGAGAGCGAACGATTCACCCTGCACGACACCGACCGTTTCACCAATGACTCTATTCATGGATGTAGGATAAGGTCCCCAGAGAACGAGTTCAATAGTGTCGAGCTTGGTGATTGACATCAGTTCAAAAGTTACATATTTATCTTTACAGGTGACCTGAACACAGGCCTCGATATCATTGCTGTAGGTGAGAAAAAGCATATTACTGTTTTTTTCATATCGCGCCGCTAGCGGCTCCTTCAACTCACCAGCCATAAGAACGCTCAGCAGCGCCGCGGGAGCAGTACGGGCGAGATAATCTACGCCAGTTTGTAAGTCCAGCCATTCAGTCACTGATCCGGATGAGCTCAGGGAGAGGCGGAAAGATGTGAGGAACAGGGTCATCTCATGTGAAGACCGTGCGCAGGAGTGGCAGAGGGGGAGAAGGAGCAAAAGAAGAGTTTTCATGTGATGCCTCAATTCGGCATGGAATTATGGCGTCTCCATTTTCACACCATAGTCCAACGCATTGTCCGTAGTCACCAGCGGAAATGACGGCACGATCTTGGCAAACGGCACATTCTGCTGGATGACGCTCATGTCAATTCGCGTCAATCTTGTATCGTTGAAGGCGGCGACATTCACGCGGATCACGTCCGAGTATTTTGCTTGCAGCGAATCGACCAGTGGATTCAGATAATTTTCAATGAGTGGCAAATAGGGCATTTCAGCCAAACTGTCGGGCAAAACACTTTTGAGATATTTTGCCTTGTAAAATTGATAATTCAGATTATCCTGCCACATGGCGACGCTTCGCTCAATGACATTGATTTTGTCATAGCCTCTCTGATAGGCAATCTCGTTCAGATACTTGTCCCGGATCATATCCATGATCGCGAACTGCAGCTGTTGGCCGAACTCGGCTTTTTTCATCTTTTTTTGCCGAAAGACCAGTGGATGGGCGGCCAATTCATCGACAAAATCGCGCACGCTCCACAGTCGCTCATCAACGCGAAAAAACGGTTCCTCGTACAAGACTTGCATCTTGTTTTGCACATTGACGTATTTTTCATCATCCTGGTTTTTTTGCCAAAACTCATTCTCCATCAGCTCTTCTTTTTCCGCCGCTGTCTGGACATAAATGGGCCCTAACAAGTCGGCCACCTGAAAGAACACGTCAGGGACAAACTCGATGCTTTTCCCCTGCATCGCCTTGCGGATAAAGTCGTCGTATAAACGGATGGCTTGCCGTTCTGTGTATTCATCACTGACAGTCCGCCATCGCTCCTGGATTTGCGACTCGGTGATGGCCGGTCGATCGATCCAGCCGTCGATCTTGATGAGCAGGTGTTGATCGGTCGCGATTGCGATCGGCCCAACGATCTGATTTTTGACCAGTGGCCTGGAAAAGAGCGAATCGAGAATGAGGTCATGTTCATGCGCTGACCATTCGACCTCTCGCCGCGGCAGGGTGTCGAGGTCGGTGATCTCAAAATAGAGCTCCTCGAAGGACCTGGCGCCGCTTCTGGCCTCATCGGCCATCGATGAGACGAGATCGCTCTCCGCTAGATTGAAATAGGAAATGGTGTAACGGCGTCCGGCGACGTCGACGGTCTGCGCCAGCCGCGCGCTATCGAGCACCACTTTTTGGCGGGCTTCTGTCTCATAGAGCCACTGCCGCATCGCCTGCTCTCTGCGGCCGCGCAGATAGGCCTGGATATTGGCATGCGTGATGAATTCGTTCGCATCGCCCGCTTCGAGCGACATCAGCTTTTCGGCGATGAGTGAGTTGAGGATGATCTTTTTGTCCAGGTTGTGAATCCCGCGACAATAGGGCGGCCGAAGGGTGTATTCAGCCCGGCGGATGAACTCTGCAACCGAAATGGTTTTGTCACCGATCTCGACGAGTATCTTTTCCGACGATTCCTCAATCGACGGTTTGCCACAGGTGAGGAGAGCGGTCAGTCCAGCTATGACGCAGAGAATCTGAACTGGAGATGACGGG
>RQOI01000621.1 GCA_003854995.1 Candidatus Zhuqueibacterota bacterium | reverse complement strand
CGAATGATACACGAATGAGCACGAATGAGAAAATCAATCATTTTAAATTCGTGAAAATTCGTGAAAAATTTGTGAGAATTCGTGTTTCGATTTTTTTTCCGAGTCATCTGAATAATTGTATTGAATGACTTTCTCCGCGCTCCTCGGCGAACTCGGTGGTTTTCTTATATCCACTCAAAAAAGTCAACAACTCACCACCCAAACCTCATTCGACCAGACTGTGGCCGTACTCAAAGTCGTACATGGTCTTTCGCTTCAGATCAGCGAGCGCGAGCTGGTAATTGATGTAGGATCCGAGATAGGACACCTGGGCGTCGATGTACCGATCGCGATCCAGAGCCAGCTCCTGACTGGTGATGTCGCCATTATTGAAGCGCTCCACGGATATGTCATAGGCGCGTTTGGCCAGCGCCTCCTGCTTGTCCAGCACTTCGAGCTGACTCTCCGATTCCCTGAGGCGCCTGACCGCATCGCGCACCTCCCGCTCCACTGTTTTGCGCATCTCGGCCAGGGTCAATTCCTGGGTGCGCAAATTCGCTTCAGCGGATTGGACCGCGGCCCGGTTGCCGCCAAAGTCCCAGATCGGCACATTGAGACTAAAGACGACGCCGCGGTTCTTGGGTCGCTGCTCCATATCCTCGAGACTTTTGTTCCACAGATCGGCCGGCCTCGAGGTGGCCCAGACATCGGAATTGGCGACGCCGGTGATATCATAGAATCCACTCAACACGCCGTTGAAATCCCGCAGGGCGTCGGTCTGTTTCACTTCGAGTTGCGCCAGTTCGACCTGTATTTCTTCAAGGGCGATTTCGGCGCGATTCTCGAGCGCCAGCTGCACCGCCTGGTCGAGATCCACCTTGATTTTCGCGATATCGAAAGAGGTCATCACGCCGACGTTTTCCCTGAAGGTGAGACCGATGAGCTGCTTGAACTGGTCCGAAATGCGCGCCAGCGCCGCTTCGGCCGCGACATCGGCGGCCCGACTCTGTGCATAATCGACCTCCAGCTGCAGCGCCTCGACTTCCGGTATCAGGCCGGCGTTGTATTTCTGCTGCGCCAGCTCGGCGAGCTCACCCTGCTGCCTGACGTTGTCATTGGCGATCTCCAGCTCCCGCGTGGCGCGATGCAGGGCGAAAAAAGCAGAGGTCACGTTGTAGACAATGTCCAGCTCTTCCCTTTTATAGCGCTGCTCAGCGCTTTCGAAACGGAGATCAGCGCGTTTGAGATTTGTCTTTATCTCGTTCAAGGTGAAGAGAGGCTGGTTCAGGTCCAGGCGCAGCGACGTCAAAACATCATTGCGCGTGATATTTCGCAGCTGCGCATCATCCCAGTAAGAGACGCCGCCATAATAGGTGCGCCCCAGCAGCCGGATGTTGCCATCGGTCGGCAGCGGCTGGGTGAGAATCAGATTGCCCTGATAGCGGATATCGCCGCGCGTCTCGTAGATGGGCAACTCCCCTTCGCGATAGGTCTCCTGCACATCTTCAGTAAAATTCGGCAGATTAAAAGTGGCATCCGCGCGCATTTTAAAATTACTCCTGGCCGAAATGAGATTTTTCTCGGCCGCCAGCTTGTCCAGGCGCACCACCTTCATCTCATAACTCTTTTCCAACGCGATGGCGATGGCATCGCCCAGCTTTAACAACTGCAAGGGAGCGTCGTCCTGCGCCGGCAGAAGAACAGAGCCGGCAAAGACGATCGTCCATATCAGGAAAAATATTTTTGCATACATATCAGCCTCCTGCTATTCACTCGTATCGGCAATGATCGAGATCGGTCAAGCTCATATTTTGAACATTACGCCGCATCGCCCCCCGATCGCGCTGTAAATTGACGGCGTACTAAAAGACGTTGATAAAAATAGTTCCACGAAAAACAGCGTCCCTTCATTCACGACGCTGTAATTCATTCCCATGCCGCCGAGCAGTGTCAGCCCATCCTGGCTATGGCCGGGGTCGAGAATTTTCTCGTCGTCAATGACGCCGGGATAGAGCGTCGACTCTTGGTAAATCATCGGTGAGCGCAGCAACGTCACGCCGACGCCGAGCTGGTAAAACAATGACAACCGCGAGCCAACCCTCCTCAGCGATCTCTTGCAGCAAACCGACACTTCATGTGCCGCAGCGTGATCATCCTCGGGCACAATCCCCGCGCTATAATCAAAAGTGAAATGGTTATAGCACAAAAGAAGGACGGTCATCTCCGATACAGCCGCCCCGAACGCACCGCTGAAAGTGACGCCTTCATCCCAATAGTCGGTGATAAATTGCGGCGACAGCGGTCGCGCCAGGCCACCTTGCAGCTGCAGCAGCAATCCGTTTTGCTCAAGAGCAGCTGCACTCCTGATGCAAAACAGCAAGATGATAAAAAATGAAAGTACACGTGATGACATGACTTTGTATAGTAATTCATACATTATTACCACCGAGATCACAAAGAACACAGAGAAACAGTGTCACAAATACTGGACTGGTAAAAACTTTTCGGAATTAACTCGGTTAATTGACGAACAGCCCGGGACCAAGCGCACGATGAATTTTGATTGCAATTCCTATTATTATGCGTGTTAATTCGTCGATATACATTTATTCCACCACTATCAAATCACTTACTATAGAGGCGGGAAAATACTCGTTTCTCTCGGTGTTCTTTGTGTGCTCGGTGGTCAAGTAATCATTTTGCGGAATAACCAGAATTAATATATCATCGTATTTACAAAATTTTCTACCTGCAATTTTTTATTCATAACGCAGCGCTTCGATCGGGTTGATATTCGACGCGTTCTTGGCCGGAAATGTCCCGAACAGAACGCCGACGCCGCCGGACACGCCGAAAGCGACGATCACCGAGATCGGTGTGACGACGGTGCTGAATTCGGCAAAGGCATTGATGATGAGCGACATGGTGACGCCCAGGATGATGCCAACCAGGCCGCCGACCAGACTCAGGCCAATGGCTTCGATGAGAAACTGCAGCTGAATTTCGCGACGGCGCGCGCCGAGCGATCGGCGAATGCCGATCTCGCGCGTGCGTTCCAGCACGGTGGCGAGCATGATGTTCATGATGCCGATGCCGCCGACGAGCAGTGAGATTGCGGCGATGGAGCCGAGCACCATGTTATATATTCGCGTCTCCCGCTCTTCCTGCTTCAACAGCTCGTAGGGAATGACGATATCAAAATCGTCATTGTCGCGATGCCGGCGCTCCATGATCCGCCGGATCACGGCGGCGCTCTCCAGCAGCTTGTCGGATTCGCTGATCCGGATCGTCAGCTGATTGATTTCGCTCGCCAGCGTATTTTCCCTGGTGAACCGCCGGAGAAATGAAGAGAGAGGGATGTAGACATCCTGATTGAGATTTCGCGACGCGAGCTCACCGATGGTCTCGGTGAACAGCGACTTGGGTTCCAT
>RQOI01000620.1 GCA_003854995.1 Candidatus Zhuqueibacterota bacterium | reverse complement strand
GGACGGATCGTCGCCCACTTGATAGTAGACGCGGTAGAGCCCATAGGGAAATTTATTATTTTCACCATAGCCGCCATCCAGCTCGGCCAGTGGCGTCAGTCGATGGCCCTCATTGAGGATGTGAAACCACAGGTTTTGATAAAAATAGTGATCCGCATTATAGCCCATGATGACCAGGCCGTCCCAGATGCCGCCGGCGAGCAGGCTATAGGAGAGATAGGCGCACACATTTGTGGTATATTTTTCGATCTCTCCCCTCTTCTGCTGCCACCATGAGGTCGGATGCGGCAAGCAGGCGACCGCATGGTCCGCTATTTTGAACCGCGGCACAAGGTAGACATCCGGGATATTCGGAAAGCCGATCCTCTGAAAATCCCAATGCTCATTTCTCTCGCTCTGATAATAGTGATTCTCGTACATCGTATCCATGCTGGCTTTAAAATAGCCGCGCGTCGAAGTCAGGCCGAGCCACCAGGTGTGGCCGGTGCGGTACTTTGGCATCTCGGCGCCGTAGTAGAGTTGAAAGTGCGCATCAGAAAAGGGCGCGTAACCGCTTTGCCAGTCATCATCGCTATAGCCGGCCCAGCCCTGATTGGTGCTGATGAAATCGACGCCTTGCGCCCGGCAGATCTGCCGGACAGTCGTGAGCATCTGTTCATTCTTCTCGACATCGGTGTAGAGATGCGCATGTCCATCGCCGTTCACCCAGCCCAGCTGCCGCAGTCGCACCCATGGTTCGAGACGCGCCGTGATCTCCAGCGTCTGATCGGCTCTGATTTCAACGGCTCGTTTCTCACTGCAATAGTCGATGCCGTGATAAATCTCCAGCCGATAGTACCCTGGTTCGGCGTTTAGGAAAAACGTCCCATCCTCTGCGGTGAAATGACCCGGATAGATTTTATAGTAAGAACTGTGCACTCGAGCGCTGTCGCGCAGGACAATGCGGGCGGGCAAGGGTTCGCTGGTTTTTGCGTCCAAGACCGTTCCGCGAATGCCGGTCTCGCCAGTGACATAGCGCGAATGGAAGGACGTCTGCCGCGCGCAGCTGAGAGTGAGGATGAGCAAAAAAAAGAGTGTTCGATCGAGCAGCTTCATGCGATGGCCTCGGGGAGTGAGCATAATAATATTT
>RQOI01000619.1 GCA_003854995.1 Candidatus Zhuqueibacterota bacterium | reverse complement strand
TGAAAAGCCGAGTTGATACGTTCGGCTTCGGCATAGAGCAAGAATTTGGCGGGATCGCCTTTAAAATTATATTCACCTTCCAAAGAGATCAATTCGAGTGTCTCAATGGCGCTGACTGGAATCATTTTAGTGCTGGTCTTTTTGGTATTGACGCCCTGATAGGAGATTGAGATCATATCGTCAAAACTTAATACTTTATTGATGATAACGGGCTCGGTGGGGATGAGGTTTTTGATAATTTGTCCAGCTAAGAGTGACATTGCTGATTCCAAAAACAGTTGTACGAATCAAAGATCAGACTTGAATTTTATCCCCCACTGTTTTAATAAAATAGCAAAAAGATTGAGAAAATGAAGAAATAATTATAAAGAAGAGGAGAAAGTGGAAGGAAAAGGCAGGCCGCAAACCGCAGACGGCAGACCGGAGGCCGGAGACAGGGAAAGATTGAGGTGGGAGTAAAATAAGAGTTTTGTCGCTTGATGATGGGGTGAGATTTTCTTATTTTGATTTATTCCAGTGATGGGAACATTGATGCTTTTCATTTGAACAGGGAGGTTTGAATGAAGTCCGATAGGCGCAGGGGGATTAGCAGGCGGTCCATCCTATTGCTATGCATAGTTGGTATTTCTGTTTTGATGATCTTTATGATGGTGCAGTCGGGGTGGGCGCAGGTTGAGGCGGATTCAAGCCAGGCGTTGCATGTGGAATCTGCAACATCGATTGGGCAGTGGATTAAAAATAATGCCGTTTTAGTCGGTTTGCTTGGGATCGTTCTTGGCGCAGTACTCACTGGTTTGATTAACCTGTTCGTCAAAGCCGTAATTATTGATATAAAACACAAAAAAGATGCGAGGCATAAAGAGAAGGACAAGAAAAAGGTCCTTGAAACCGAAGAAGATCGCTATCTCGATTTCGTCATCACGGAAAATGAGAAACTGGCTTTTCATGGCTTCGAGAGCAAGGTGCGGGTGCCGGTGCTGTTGTGGGATGTGTATGTGCCGCTGCGGGCGAATATGGCCGGGGTGAGAATGGAGAGCCGCGATGCGGAAACCCGACCGCGCGAGGAGGAGAGCCGCCAGAATATGAGCATCGAAGAGGCGGTCAAGCTGGCAGGGGATAAAAAGTACGATGGTTTGATCATCCTGGGGGATCCGGGGGCGGGTAAAACGACGTTGATGAAGTATTTTGCCCTGTCGTTTGCGAAAAAGGAGGCGACAAAAAGATTAAAAATTTCGGGTGATCTGCTGCCGGTTCTAATGCCGCTGCGCAACGTTGATATGCAAGAGAGTTTTACCCAGAGCATATGCCGGCAGGTGAGAGAATATAATCTCTATGTTTCAGAAGAATTTTTCCGCGACAGACTGGAAAAGGGACGGGCAATCCTGCTGCTGGATGGGCTCGATGAAGTGGCCGACGAGGCGTCGCGCATAAAGATGTGCGAATGGATTCATAAGGCGCAGCGCGGATTTAGCAAGTGTCCGTTCATAATAACGTCAAGGTTTTCCGGCTATCGCGGTGAGGTTCGCTTGCCGGGCACCTATCTGGAGCTGAATATGCTGGATTTCACTCTGGAGGATGTGCAGCAGTTTCTGCACAGCTGGTATACGGCAGTGGAGATCGGACTGAACGAGGATAACAATTACTGGCGGACGAGGGCGCGCAATGCCGCGGCAGAACTGTACGGGCGAATCGCCGGAAATGCCAATTATGTCAAGCTGGCGATCAATCCGCTGATGCTGCAGCTGATCGCGCTGGTGCACTATGATTTCAAGACCGTGCCGGATCGACGGGTGGAGCTGTACCAAAAGTGCGTCGATCTGTTGCTGCAGAAATGGGACGAAGCCAAAGGCTTGAAGACATTGCTGACAGCAAAAGAAGCGCGGCAGGTGCTGCAGCCGCTGGCGCTGTGGCTGCACTCGCAGGAGAATCGCCGACAGGCGACGTACGAGGAGATTCTGGCGCAGATGGCGCCG
>RQOI01000099.1 GCA_003854995.1 Candidatus Zhuqueibacterota bacterium | reverse complement strand
GGATACTATAACCATCGCAGAGCAGCAATTTATCCTGAAAACACACTTGTGGCGCGACTTTATGCCGACCATTCCGCCGACCACACGGGGATTGTTCGCTATCTTGAAAATAGAGACTGTCGACTCGTCAGCGATCGATGACAAATTGACGAGCAATGGCATTTACATCATAAACGGAGAGGTGGTCTGGCATACCACCTATGCGGCGGAGGTGCCGTCCGATCATCCGGATCGCGCCCCGTTTCGAGTGATCAGCATCGTGCGGAACGGTCCGGCCTGGGAGCCCTATATCTATGTCGATGTTGTGGTCTCGATCGTTGCCCAGGAGGGACGCTATTTATTGCGGGCGCCAGATCAATACATTGACGCGTATTATTGATCCTCTTCAGCAGGTCTTGCACCCGCAAGAACGAGGAAAAACAGCAAAAGGTCAGTTGCAGGTAGCCGAAGATAAAATGGCGCCAGCAAAAATTTTATTTTTCAAACGCAAGGAACAAAGGTTCCAAGGACTGGTGAGTTTTTCTTGGCGTCCCTTCGTGTTTTCGTGACTTGGTGTTGATGTTTTTCTGCCTCGCCCGTAACTGACCTTTTATGGAATACATTTTTTTTCTTTCTATTTACGGGAATTTGTGCTACCTTACAGTGAGTTTTATCATGAGAGCCACGAATTTGGACCATAGATTCTGCTCATGACAATTCACAGGCATACGCTCAATGAACAGCCTGCCATTTTTCATCGACGATCATTACTGGTAAGTCAAATGAATGGGGAACGCTGTCCGAGTTGGCAAAATGCCAATCATTTCACTCTTTTTAGGAGAAGCACATGAATCTTTATGTCGGCAACTTGACGTATGACGTCGTTCAGGATGACCTCATGCAATTGTTCAGCCAGGTCGGGACAGTGAAATCCGCCGTCATCATCCGCGACAAGTACAGCGGCGAATCACGCGGCTTTGGCTTTGTGGAAATGGATTCGAACGACGAAGGCAAAGCGGCAATCGAGAAACTGAATGGCACTGAGCTGAAGGGCCGGGCGATCGTCGTGAATGAAGCCAAACCGCGCAGCGACACTCGCGGCCGCACCGGCGGGGGGCATCGGGGCGGTGGTGGCGGCGGCGGACGATTTCGCAGCGGCGGGCATCAACGCGGCAGCGATGAAAGAACGTGGTCGTGAAAAAGCGCGTCAAACCTGACGCGCTTTTTTTTACGGCATAACAGTGCATGCTTTTTTCCCCTGGCACACTGAAGACCATCGACAAGGGCCATAGGCTAATTTTTCTCTGTATTGCATATCTACAACCTGGGATAAATATCCCGCTCTATTGCCCGCCCAGGACGGATGTCCTGGGCGATCGTGCT
>RQOI01000618.1 GCA_003854995.1 Candidatus Zhuqueibacterota bacterium | reverse complement strand
TGCGTGATGAATTCGTTCGCATCGCCCGCTTCGAGCGACATCAGCTTTTCGGCGATGAGCGAGTTGAGGATAATCTTTTTGTCCAGGTTGTGAACCCCGCGACAATAAGGCGGCCGAACGGTGTATTCAGCCCGGCGGATGAACTCTGCAACCGAAATGGTTTTATCGCCGATCTCGACGAGTATCTTTTCCGACGGTTCCTCAATCGACGGTTTGCCACAGGTGAGGAGAGCGGTCAGTCCAGCTATGACGCAGAGAATCTGAACTGGAGATGACGGGAAAGATGAACGTTTTCTCATTGCTGCTTTTTTCCTCATCTGACCAGCAGCACTTTCTGCCAGGACGCACCGACTGCGGTCTGTATCCGGTAAAAGTAAACGCCCGCGGCCATGATCTGTTCGCGCTGATCTTTGCCATCCCAGTTCACCTGATAGGTCCCGGCATAATGATCCTTCTTGATCAGGGTCCGCACCTTTTGACCCAAAATATTATAGACGCTAATATCTACTGTCGCTTTTTGGGGCAGCTGGTATGAAATCACGGCAGGCCCGCGCGAGGGATTGAAGGGATTCGGATGACAGGGCAACGCATGGACATGCGCTATCGCGGGATCGGTCTCGGCATAGAGGCGCGCGACGGCGGTGATGTGCTGTCGGGTGTGCTGTGCATTCAAATTGTCAAAGATGAAATACCACTCGGATGCCCCATCGAACGCGTAACGCATGCCGCCCGAGTCGCGCTGGGCCATGACATTGAAACCGGCACAGTCCTGCCCCGCTCGCAGGCGATCATAGTTGCTCGCATCGACAACAAAGCAGTTGATCAGGCCGGGTTCTCTGGCGATGAACTGCGCCGCATCGCGGCCGAGATCATCGAAAAGATCGTGTCCGCGCACGATTTGCGCCGGCGCGCGGAAATCGAGTTCGAAATGAAAAGATTTTTCATCGAAATCCGGCGGCGCCGTCTCTTGACAGGCGCGCACCGGTTTTGCAGCCGAGACAGTCAGCGCTCGATTGTATTCTATACCGTGTCGGCTGTCGCTGACCACTCTCACTGTTTCTCCTGATCGCGGGACCGTTCCATAATCGCAGGTCATTCTGGCATAATACGGCCGCTCTGTTCCCACGATAAAAGTCACTTTGCCCTCGCTGTCGGTGCAGCCATAGGTGTCAAACCAGATCGTGCCATCCAGTCCCGTCGTATAGAGGAGCACCCTCGCACCGTCGATGGGATTCTCCAGACTGTCCAGCGCGTAGATATTCAGGTTTGAGTAACTTTTGCTGTAGCGATCGGTGACCGGTATAAAGGAGCCATCGCTCTTCCATCTGAATACCGAGCCGAACTTTTTGCCCCAGGAATTGACGTACATGTACGGATCATTGATCGTGCCGTCCCAGTGAATCCAGCCCTCTTCCCAGAACTCGTTCCAGACGTGATCTGTGGAATAGGACGCGACGCTCGCCGCTGGTATCAACGCCGCTCGCGCTGCGGCGACGCGCATGTCGCTGTACTCGCCGCAGCGGCCGATGTGCTTGCGATAGATGCGCACCGGCTGGTGCGGCCTCTCGTCGTTCGAAGTGAATTGCATGCTGCCATCCACCCATCGGTTCAAAACATCCAGTGCGTGCGAGTTGAAGCCACCGAGGTTGAACTTGTTCCAGACGATGCGCTCCTCTTTGAGCATATCTTTCAGTTTTGCATAGCCCAAATCGCAAAAGTTAAAGATGAAATCGCGCCAAAAAAAGCCGTGCTCAGCAGTGGTGATATTGTTGCGGTGCGAATTGTTGTCTTCCACAATATCCGGATCGATGTAGGCCGGAACTTCGTCCGTGATCTTGGGGTGAACGATGTACCAATAGTAAATGTCTTTTGGTGTCTCGACCTCAAGCGTGTCCAGGCCATAGGCTTTGCGATATTTTGTGGTCGAATAGTAATTGCCGTCCGATGCCGATGTGCCGAAATCGACGACCTGCACATAATCGAGCGTGCGGTCATGCTCGTAAATGAGACGGGCATTATCAATCAGCAGTTGAACCGAAGCGTAGGGGGAGGCGAGATAGTCGGGCGACAGATGCGCGATGCAAAAGGCGATTTCATCAATATAGGGATCTGTCGCGTCGAGGATGGCGTCCGCCCATTTATCCTGCTGATCGGGCTGCAGATTCGAGAACAGCGTCGTCAGGTCGTTTTCCAGCCATTGTGGCGCCTTGTCGATGGCCGCCCGCACGGTCTCGGAAAATGGATCAGCTATTTCGGGATGGATGAGGTTGAGGGCTCTGTCCGCGAAATTCAATTGAATGGCCGCGTGGCTTTGCTCCGGGATATAAAAGTCCAGTTCCCACTCCGCCTGCATCGGCGCATCGATGTGCGTCCAGGCAGCCGCTTTGGCCATTTGTCGCGGCGGCACATGGTCGGGCGCCTCGCCGACGGCTACGAGCGATTCTTCCTCAGCAAATGGTGAGGTGCAGCCTCGGATCCATTGCTCTTGCGCAGCGACGTCTCCTGCCCTGACCAGGACAAAAAAGAAAAAGCAGAATTTCGCGATTGTCTTAGCTTTCATAATTCTTGAATTGAGATCCTGGCGCGGCCTTTGGCCGCAACCAAAAATATCCAAACCACCGAGGGCACCGAGACCACCGAGAAAATAGATGAAAAATACTAAAGTTTATCACGTTCACTCTAGGCACCCATTGTGGAAGAAAAGGGCCTCTGTTTTTCCTCTGTATTACAAATTTGCAACATTAGGTTTTTTCGGCAAAGTTTAGAGTCAAAAAAAGACTAAACACGAATTTCCACAAATTTTTCACGAATTTTCACGAATTCAAAATAGTTGATTTTTTAATTCGTGGCCATTCGTGTATCATTCGTGAGAATTCGTGTTCTCTTTTTTGGGTTGCGGCCAAAGGCCGCGCCAAGGTCCTACTCGCCGTTCTCGGTGGTCCTCGGTGAACTCGGTGGTAGAATTCTTTATCCTTCGAAAAACAGAAAAAAAACGATGGTGTAAATATGTAACACCATGCAAAAGCTCTGAACATTGATCGATACAAAATCTGAGATCACTCAGTCAGATTCCAGACAAGCTCTCCGGACTCGATTCGCCAATCCAGACCGAAAAATCCGGCTGCGATGACACCGTCCTCCTGCGGACCTTCCAGCATCTCCGGGGTGAAGACGATGAGATCGGGATAAGCGTAGCCAGGACTGAGGTAGGGTCTTCTGTCGGTCATGCGCATGCCGACGAGACCTGTGCCGGCGACGACGCCGACCGAAGCGATGTCGCTGCCAGGTCGTGGGCGAATCAACAGGCAGGCCAGGTCTTTGCCTCTGATCACCTTGTCGCCGATGACAATTTTCCCCGGCTGCACCGTGACCGGACACGCATCCAGCAGCGGCTGCCAGGCGCTGTTGGTTCTGGCATTGCCATAGAGGATCACGCTGCGATCCGGCTCTTTCTCAGGATCAAAATCGACGTCCGCCATCACATCAACGGAGCCATTGCCCTGATACCAGAACTGTTCGGCATCATATCTGGCTTTTTCAAAAGCCCAGCGGTTCTCTTGCCGAT
>RQOI01000617.1 GCA_003854995.1 Candidatus Zhuqueibacterota bacterium | reverse complement strand
GCCGTCAGCTCCTCGCCGGCGCGCGCTGTGGACAGGGAGAGATAGTCGCCCTCTTTTTCGAGGCGGACTCGCTGCGGCGCCGAGACTGCAGCCCGCACCTCGCGGGTCGGGCCGCCGGTCACTTCGCGGTACTGCAGGGAGGTCAGGCCGTCGCCATGGACGACGGCATCCGCATAGGCTGAGCCGGGCTCGAGGCTCTGGCGAATGATCAGACAGGCCTTGCGATGCGGGTCGACGCCCTCGCCGATCCACTCGATGTCAGCGGCAATGGCGAGATCGCCGGACATTTTTCTCCAGACATAATGCAGCTCGTCCGTTTCGAACCACATGTTCGTGCCGCTGGCGGACAGGGTGTATGAGCCATCGCTGCGATTATAGTTGACCGATCCGGCATGTCTGACAGTGCCGATGTCGCTGTTGCCTGTAAAGATACCTAAATCCGGCGCTGTGTTGCACGCTGCAAAAATCAGCACACTGGTGCAGCAAGCCAGCTTTTTCCGATTCTTTGTCATTTGTCCGATTTCCTCATATGATGCCATTTTCACCAACGATTTCACATTCCTCTTTCTCCCCAAAAACAGCAAAGCCTCTGATTCCTCAGAGGCTTTGGTAGTAGCGGGGGCAGGATTTGAACCTGCGGCCTTTGGGTTATGAGCCCAACGAGCTACCAGACTGCTCCACCCCGCGATGTTCTGTAAACATTTAATATAAGAATATTATTCAATTTGTCAAGCTTAATTTTGCGAAAACAGTAAAAATGAAGCATGCAAGGACTATCGGTTTTTCGGTTCTTCCGCAAAAAGAGTACTTGGGACCGCCGAGGACACGAAGTAGCGCAGAGAGAAAATGTGTTGGTTCTGTCTCTTATATATAAAGATATCATAGACACGGTAAAGAATAAAGACAGACGAACTGACAAGTATGATCATACATATTATCATTGCTCGGCGACACTCGGCGTTCCCGGCGGTTGAGTACGCATTTTGCCGAAAGCAGGGTGCAAAAAAAAGCCCTGTTCAACAGGGCTTTTTTCATCTCAACCTCGTCCCTCGGCGCCGGGGACGGCGATCGGCGGCTTGGCCGCCATGACAAAGCGTGTGCGAAAATCAGCGTCCGTATTGGTGAAACCCTGCGGCGTCAGATCGATGTCGCTGTTCATCATCTCTTCCCAGGTGACCTCCTTGCCCGTATAGGCGGAAATTCGCCCCATGATGCCCGTCAACGTCGATTTGGCCGTCTGCTCCGCTTCGACGATCTGAAATCCGCCACGAATGGCGGCGACGAGATCGACGTGTTCCTGAATGTAGGGATTCAGCGGTTCTTTTGCCACGCCATCGACGAGGGGATTCAAGTATTCCCAGGAGGGATTGTTCGCCTCGTCGTAAAATTTCGCATGCCCGCTGCTGGTGTGGGCGAATCCCTTGGTGCCGATGAAATATTCGGTCACATTGTTCGCGCAGCCGTTGATCTGGCGGCACATGGAATGCATATGCCGTCCGTCATCAAAGACAAAATCGACGCTGAAATTATCGTACTGATCACCGGTCACGCGGCGCTGGCGGCTGCCCATGCCGACGGCCTTGACAGGATATTTGCCCATGAACCACGCGCCGACATCGAGATTGTGCACGTGCTGCTCGACGATGTGGTCGCCGGACTGCCACGTCCAGTTCACCCAGTCGCGGATCATCCACTCTATATCGGACCAGCCGCTCTGTTTCGTCCGGTACCAGAGTTGCCCCTGGTTCCAATAGACGTTGGCCGCCACAATGTCGCCGATGGCGCCAGCCATCAGACGTTTGTAAGCATCGATGTAATGATGCTGATGGCGTCGCTGGGTGCCGGTGACGACGTTCAAGCCCAGGCTCTCTGCCTTCTTTGAGCTGGCCATGATTTTGCGCGCCCCGACCGGATCCACGGCGACCGGTTTCTCCATGAACACATGCTTTTTGGCATTGATGGCCGCGTCAAAGATCATGGGACGAAAATAGGGCGGCGTAGCAGTGATGATGATATCCACATCTGACTCGATCACCTTTTGCCAGGCTTCGAGACCCACGTGGCAGTTTTCTTCCGGCACATCATTATTGGCCTGGGCTTTCAACTCGCGTCTGCAATTCTCGACGCGATCCTTAAAGGTATCGGCGAGGGCGGTCACTTTCAGACCGTTGCCGGCTGCCAGAAAGTTTAGCGCGGCGCCCGTGCCGCGTCCGCCGCAGCCGATGACGCCGGCGGTCAGCTCGACGCCGTCAGGCGCCTTTTCGAGCAGCGTCGAATTTTTATAATCGGCCTTGACGCCCGATGAGCCCTTGCTGCAGGCGATCGCCAGAGCGCCCGTCGCGGCAAGACTGCCGATGAATTGACGGCGATTGAAACCGTCTTGGCTTTTCATGTTGTTTTTCATAATGCTCTCTCCTTTATAAAGTCCTGAGGTCAATGTTCATTGTATTCGCATACGACCCGGAATCCGACCTCCTTGCTGTCCGAATACCACCATGTGCTCTTGGGCATTTGCGGATCAGTGACCATCCAGGCATCGTGGTTTGTTGCCGCGCGCGCAGCCGAACGCGCTTCTGCTGCATCCGATTTATAAGAGCCGCCGCGGATGACATGTTCCTGACTACTCGCGGGTCCCGTTGGATCTTTGATGCCATTCGCGTAGGCTTTGTATGCGTCCGGGGCGTACCAGTCGGAGCAGAACTCCCAGACATTGCCGGCCATATTGAGCAATCCATATGGATTCTCTTTTTTACTGTGAGCATCGACCGTCCTCGCCAGACTGTTTTCATCATAGTTCACGTAGGAGGCAATGGTGGTCGTATCGACGCCAAATATTTTATTCCACAGACGATCCGAGGTGTACTTTTTAGGATCGCCGGGGAAGAAATAGGGCGTCTCTGTGCCGCCGCGACAGGCATATTCCCATTCCGCTTCGGTCGGCAGGCGATATCTCTTGCCGGTCACCTGCGATAGCCAGTCGCAGTAGACTGTCGCGGTGTAATAGGTCATGGTGATCGCCGGCCGCGATGCGCGTCCCCATCCCTGATCCGGATTCTGGTACGGCGGCGTCGGGCCGGTGATGCCGTCCACGTCCTCATCCAGCTGAGATCGAGTATCAGAGCGACCTTCTTTTGCCGTGGCAGCGTAAAAGGCGTCGAACTCATTCCAGGTCAATTCAGTTTTCGCCATCCAGAAGGGACTGATTTCAACGCTGACCTGCGGTCCTTCATCATCGTCACGGCAAGGCTCCGACTCTGGGCTGCCGAGTTTGAAGGCGCCGGCCGCAATGGCGATCATGTCGAACTTGACCGACGTCCCCGGAATATACTCGGTATAGCTTTCGAATTTATCGACTCGCGCCGGATATCGATAGATGATGCCGCTGGTCTTTTTTTCTATCTTGTATTCTTCTGCATGCTGCTCCGCATGCGTGTAGTGACCGGCGCGCACATGGCAGTTCAGGCAATTGACATTGCCGGTTTGATCATAATAGAGGTGGGCGTCTTCACCCTCTTGCGACAGACCGATGGGAAAGAGGTTTTGATGACATTCAATGCAGGATTCCTCATAGGTGTGTCGTATGGCCTGCTCGACCTCGGATTTTTCCTCCCAATTCAGCTTTTGCGGGTCTTTGAACAGTTTGCCATAGACGTCGCGAACGCCGGTGATGGCTTTTTCGCTGTAATAGCGATAGCTAGTTTTCGGCGGCAGGTGACAGTCCACACAGTGAACCGTGACGCCATAATTGTTATCATAATGCGGCGAGCTCTTCCACGTCTGGGTGGCATGCGGGTGAATGTGGCAGGAGTCGCAAAAGCTGTCCTTGGATGTCACTTGCGCACCCCATTCGATCCCGATGATCAGGAGGATGCCGATGATGAGACCGAGGATGAATTGTGTTTTGGGTCGCTTGCGGGGAGTAGACATAAACCGGATCAATCCTCAATAGAAATATATGCAAACTGAACAAAACAGGCTTCAGATTTGATATCGGGCTAGATTGATGCTGATGAAGAGAATTTGTCG
>RQOI01000616.1 GCA_003854995.1 Candidatus Zhuqueibacterota bacterium | reverse complement strand
GATCAAAACATCGAAATCCCGGGCGGCTGGTGGGATAATGGAGGTCGAAAACCGTTGCGCTGGAACATTGATTTCAAAATCAACAAGTCGTTCACCCTGGTGGGCATGGATATAGGTTTATATCTCAACCTCTTTAACATTTTCAATAATCTCAATGAAAATCACGTCGACTCCATCACCGGTCGCGCCGGGCCGCAGGCCTATCTGCCAGAAATTGCGCGCAAGCGCTATGCACGACTCGAACAAGTCGGCGCCTTCACCCGCGATGAAGCCGACTATAATCCAACACAATACTCTCGACCGAGACTGATTCAGCTCGGTCTGGCGCTTGGATTTTAATCATAAGGTGGCATGAATATGAAGTGGGATAAAAGCATACATCGAATCGCCGGAGCTGCGGTCTGCATGCTCCTGTGCGTAAAACCGGCGACTGCCCAGGTCAATCCCTCGGAGCTGGCCTATGACACAGACGTCAGCCGACGAGGCACGACCGCAGGTGCCATGCTGGAAATTGGCGTCGGAGCGCGGGCAGAAGCACTGGGCGGCGCTTTCGTCGCGGTGGCGGACGATCCCTCGGCTCTGTACTGGAATCCGGCCGGCATCACCGGCATACCCGCCATCAGTCTGCAGGCGACCAAGACGGACTGGTTTGTCGATACGAAATTTCATGCGATCGATCTCGTCATGCCGATACGAGCTGTCAGCTCGGCGTTGGGCTTTCATCTGGCCATGCTGGATTATGGCACCAATCCGGTGCGCACGACGTTTCGACCCGAGGGCACCGGCGAATTTTATACGGCGAACGACTTTGTCGCTGGCCTCTATTGGGCGATGAGCATAACGGACAGGGTGGCTGTCGGACTCGGGGGCAAATATTTCCAGCAGAGCATCTGGCACGTGCAAGGCGCCACCATCGGCATCGATCTCTCAATCCTTTTCGAAACGCCCCTCAAGGGACTGCGATTGGGTGGTGCGCTCAGCAACCTGGGTCCGGAATTCGGTCTGTCCGGTCGTGATCTCACCAGAGTTGCAGATATCGACGGCCGCCGGGATGAATACTTTAACAACGACAACCTCGCCATCCAATTGGCCACAGAAAAATACCCCTTGCCGCTATTG
>RQOI01000615.1 GCA_003854995.1 Candidatus Zhuqueibacterota bacterium | reverse complement strand
TCTTTGCGACTTTGCGTGAGTTTGGACCAATCAAGCAAAGTGAGCTTCTTTTTCTTATAATCACTGCGGCCGATTTGGCCAGGCGGGTGCATCCGCCAGCGTGTTCTTGCAGTACTCGACGCATTTTTTCACTTCCGCCACTGCATCCGAAACCTCTGGAATAGAGTACTCGAGTTCGATATCGGCCGGAAAGTCATATTTGTTTCTCTTCATGAGCTGCAGAATGAGCCCCAGCGGCGTGTCGCCCTGGCCAAACGGCATATTGGGACCATTGTTCACCTTGCGGTCCTTGATGTGCAGGCTGAGGATGCGCCCGGCAGCCGCATATTTTTCGATGATCGGGATCGGCGATTCATTGGTGCCGGCCACATAATGGCCAATATCGAAATTCATGCCAAGATATTGGCCATAGGAGAATGGTACGTCCCAGCTGGAGGCATTGACCTGGGTGTGGTTGTGGAAGCCGATCATGATCTTGTGCTCATCGGCGAATGGCGCCAGAAATTTGGCTTTTTCCTCTGAAATCTCTGTGGTGATGCCTCTGGCGCCCAGCGCCTTGGCGACGTTGAAACAGTAATTCAGCTCAGCTTCCGACATGTCGGGGCCGATGCCGTCGAACTTGATGATATGGATATCCACGCCGGCATCGTTGTATTTTTTTCGCAGCGCGATGAAATTATCCATGGAGACGGACTCGCGCCAGGCGCGCAGCTTTTCGGTCTGTGCCTGCATGGCGGCGCGGAATTGCGCCCGCTGCTCGTCCGTGACCTGCTGGCCGCGCGGTCGCGCCAGCCGCTCGAGCCTCGGGGCGCCGGCGAACTGCTCGGCCGGATCGCCCATGAGCTCCACCGAGCTGATGCCGCACTGCACGAGATAATTGAGAAGATCCTCTGCCGTGCCCGGCATGCTGCGAAAACTGTAGGTGATCACGCCGATCTGCACGCCACTAAAGTTCGAGTTGGGTTTGTTGACCTCTTGACCCAATACGAGCCTGGGCGCCGCTGAAAGCGCCACTGCCGCGGCGGTGGTGCCGATGAACTGACGTCTGGAGAGTTGTTCTTGCATGGGGAGTTGTCCTTTCAATTTATTTTAGCTTGTCCGACAGTGATAATTTATCAAATTTTGCATAATAATCGACCATAAAAATAAAGTTATTGGCAAACATCCTTCCGGATTCCGGGCTGAGGCAAGCGGAGGCTTTTCTGGCATCAAACTATCGCAGCAAAAGCAGCCGCTTCGTCTCTTGCTTCTCCCCGATCTTGAGGCGATAGAAATAGACGCCGCTGGGCAGGGCATCAGCCTTGAAGATGATGTCGTGGCTGCCGGCCGTTTGAGATCCCGATGCGAGTGTTTGCACCTCCCTGCCGTGCACATCGAACAATGTCAGTGTAATATCAGAAGGCGCTGCGAGCGTGTATGAAATTTTTGTCGTTTCATTGAAGGGATTGGGGACATTCTGCCCGAGATCGAACAGCTCGGGGGCTGACCTGTCCTGCACGCCGGTTTCCGCTTCTCCTTCGTACACAGCGTATCCCCACGCCGGCAGCGTCATCGTTGTGCTATCTTGGATTACTATGGTTTCGTCAGTGAAAATGTTCTGATATTCACCGGCGATGGCAGTGCTTCTGAGCATCGTGCTCGTCTCCTGATCGGACAGGTTGGCGATGACCAGGACGCGATCCTTTTCCTTTTGCCTGATGAAAGTAAAAATGTCGGGGCTATTGTTCGTCAACACGCGCTGCAAGAGGCTGCCGTTCGCACCGTTCCACAACGCCTGGTTTTCTTTCTTGAGATGCAAAAGTCTTGAATACAATTTAGCATTCGGATGGTCGCGCCAGTCGATCTCATCTTTATCGAAAAACTGCAGCCGCTTGTCGAGGCCGGCTTCCTGGCCACTGTAGATAAGCGGCATGCCGTTGAAAGTGGCGGTGAGCACCGCGAACAGCTCAGCGGCGTCGCCGAACAGCTCCGTCGTCGTGCCGTGCCACGAGTTCTCGTCGTGATTGGCGGTGAAATACATGCGGTACTGCTCCGCGTAACTGGACTTTTCCCGCTCGGCATAGCTGTGCAGATGGTCGGCGTTGTCAGCGCCGTCCGCGATGCTTTTCAGTACGCCGTCGCCGAAACCGTACAATCCCCAGCCATAGGTCATGTCAAAGCCGAGAGTGTGCCACTGCCGGCCGTCGCCTTCTGCCAGGAAGAACAGATCGGCTCTGGTCGTCTTGAGCTGCGCAATGGCCTCGCGCCAAAAATCGGTCGGCACATAACTGACCGCGTCGCAGCGAAAACCATCGACGCCGATCTCCGTCACCCAGTATTTCATCGCATTGATCATGTACTCCCGCAAGCCCGCCTGCGTATAGTCCAGTTCGATGACATCGGACCAGTTGGTGCCGGGCGGGGCGATGAAATGGCCGTTGTCATCCGTGACGTACCACTCCGGATGCTCGGCGATGAGGACGTTATCCCAGGCCGTATGATTCGCCACCCAGTCGATGATCACGTACATGCCGCGCTGGTGAATGTTCTGCACCAGCGCCTTGAACTCGTCCAGCGTGCCGTATTCGGGA
>RQOI01000098.1 GCA_003854995.1 Candidatus Zhuqueibacterota bacterium | reverse complement strand
CGCTGAAATTCGCATGCGTGCACTTGTGATAGACGCCGCCATCGTGGGGATCCTGCATGGTCAACATCCAGCGGATATTCCACAACGATTCATCCAGCACGTCCGGGATCGCATCGCCGCTCTCCGGAATATGCGTCTCCAGCGCCCGGCTATAGTCGGGAAAATGCTCATAGAGGGCGAGCAACGTGTAGACGCTGATGCCCGAATTGACGATATACTTGTTATAGTCGCCGGCGTCGTACCAGCCGCGCGGACAGGAAAGCACCGTGCCTTCCGGTCGTTCTTGCGTGGCCGCCGATGCGTGCACCAGCACCTCATTGTCCGGATGGCCCATGGGACGAGACCATTTGCCGGCAAACTCTTTTGTCAGGTCGATCGACATGCGTTGAAAATAGTAGCCTTTGATCGTCGCTCTGGCCACTTCCTGCAGCACGCGCGGCTTGACATCAAACGGCGCCGAGACGCCGAGGTCAGGAACCAGCAGGAGGAAGCGTCCCGTCAGCCGCAAATCGGAAAAATCAGCCTGCCGAACGCTCTCGGCAGAAGGCTGCCAGGTGCGCGGGCTGCTCAGGGTTCCGGTGAAAACGGTGTCCTGCGCATCCGGCGTCACAATATAAAATTGCTCGGCAGCTGAATCGACGACGATGGCCATTTTGGGTCCGTCTGGATAAAATCCAATCTGGTTCAACCGTATCGCCTCCGACTTTTGCTGGGCGAGTGATGGCATGGCCAGAAAAACAAGAATGACGAAAAGTACGTTTCTATACTGCTGCATTATCAGACCTCTCGGTATCAACGAGTCTTTACAATTTTTCAAAACGCTGTAAAATATTCATCATTGAGCAAAGCTGCAAGGTAAATGTGACATGCCGCGTAAAGCATCAGTCCTTGGTAAATTCGAGCAAAAAGCAGCATAAGATACTGTGTTTAGCAAAAATATAATTTCACTTTACATGATGCCTCGATTGGATTTTCTAGACTCACGCAAAGTCGCCAAGCCGCAAAGGATACGCAAAGAAAAATAAAATTATATTTCTAATGGCAAGCGAACTGACCTTTTACCAAGCCGCGCCGGGATGATCGTCCGGATTTTACTGCTCAAGCAGCGTCGTCCTTTCAAGTTTCACTTTTTCGCAGTCATGACAGCCGGGATTTTGACTCGCGTGCAACTTAGAGATGGATAAATCCGTCACATCGACGCATTCGATGGCGCTGGTGAAAAATGACGGCAAGTCTTTTCCCCAAAGAATGCTCAGATCGTTGATGTGCAATCCATTCGCCTGCTGGGCATACAGCCCGGGGATATCATGTTCGAAAATCTGCATCTCCACTTCCGCTGCCGGCCGCAAGTCAAAGTTGCCGCCATAGGTCAGTGTCTCAGCGCCCTTTTTGATGTGCAGCTGAACATT
>RQOI01000097.1 GCA_003854995.1 Candidatus Zhuqueibacterota bacterium | reverse complement strand
TTTTCCTCTGTGGAACTCGGCGTTCTCGGTGGTTATCTTCTATGTTACGCTTTTGTCAACGTGGCTACCCGTAACTGACCTTTTACAGAGCAGCCGTTATTCTCCTTGAAAAGATGATTCTGATCACCTATATTAGCCGAGGACAGGCTTTTTCTTCATGGAAATGGGATGCTCATTCGCACGCAAAAAAGAGCTCTTTCGGATATGGGCACTGGCCTGACAGGCGTCGCCATCGGGATTTTCGGCTTTTGTCTCCTCCGTTTTGGTGCGCCCCTGCTGGCACTCGCACCGCCCTGCCTGTTTCACCTCTGGACCGGAATTCCCTGCCCCTCCTGCGGCGCAACCCGAACCGGCATGGCGCTGAGCCACTTACGCGTCGCAGATGCCTTTCTTGCGAATCCGCTCTTTTTCATTCTGTTCATCGTGTTCATTTTATGGGGAATGAATACAATGTTCGCCGTTGTTTTAGGAAAAAACGCGCGACTCGTACTGACGCCGCGAGAAAAAAAACTGGTGCAAAGATTGCTAGTCTCTGCAATCATCATCAATTGGCTGTATCTTATTACGATCTCAATATAGCGTGGAACTCGGGAGGTCCATGGCACAGCGAATCCCCTACGTCGGCGTTACAGTAGCGAAATTCCAGAATTATATGCCGTCTTTTCTCATCAAGGGTTTGAAACTACTGGGCATGGATTTCATCGAGATCAATCAAAGCATTTTACCTGAAATAGACCGCTTTGCCAATAGCCTCGGCTCATTGATCACTGCCTTTCATCTTCCACTCGTGAGTGAAAACGGATGGGATTTTTCATGTCTGGATTACAAAGTTGAAATCGATGACATGATAGCCACACTGCGGCATTACAAGAAAAAGCTGCGAATTCAGCATGTCATCTCTCATCCTCCGGAGCCGGAAAAATCTGCAAATCAAGTCGATTCCTCATTCGAATTTCTTTTCGAAAATCTGCAAAAGCTCGGACTTCCCGTCTATCTTGAAAATGTGACATCACTTGATCCTAAAGCCTTTTTGAATATCTATTGGCGCAGCAAAAGGGCGCTCGGAACGCTCCTGGCAGGCATGTGCTTTGATGCGCCGCACTACTTTGTCGATGGCCACGATCCGATCGCGCAATACCTGACCTTTCGCGATCTCGTCGGCTGCGTCCATCTCTCCGATTGTCTCGTCGGCAAAGATGCGCACCTGCCGTTCAATAGCGGCGGCGCGCTGCCGATCAATGAATTTCTAGCCACGTTGCGGAATAATAACTTTGGCGGCTATATCACTCTGGAGTTGAAACCGCAGTCGTTGAATGACTTGGAAGCCTATATCGACAGTTATATGAAGACGCTCCAGTTCTTGAATTATAAAAAGCACCTGACGACAAAATTACGAATCTTGGCTTTACGCCCCCTCATCAACAGGTTTGCAGCCTGAAAATGAACCTTTTGATCATACCGCATGGCGCCTGAACGATGCAAATTCATCCTAACTAAAAAGAGGTAAGGAATGGAAAAATTTCACTCTTTGCTGCCCGTTTTAAAAGAACGGTTCGAAAAAGAGCTCGTTCGAGAAATGCCCAACGATACGGATCAGTTGATCGGCCTCCCCAACGCCTATGTCACGCCCGGGAAAGAAAAGCGAGATGCGCTCTATTACTGGGACACCTATTTCATCAACCTTGGGCTCATACGGCTAAAACTGATCGATCTCGCTCGCTACAATGCAGAAAACCTGATCTTTTTGCAGCGCAAGTTCGGCTTTGTCCCGGCATCGAATTCCAAGTCGTCCGGCAGCCAACCGACCCTGCCGCTGCTGCCGTGGATTATTCGGGATGTCTATCGGGCGACCGGCGATAAAGACTGGCTCAGCCGTATGCTGCCCGATGTGATCAATGAATTTCACTATTGGACGATGAAACCGCATACGACGCCGGTCGGTCTCTATCGATTCACCAGCGAGCAGAACAACGGCTCTATCACCAGTGAGAGCAGCGCGGAATCGTGCTGGCTACGCTCGATTCGATTTGCCAAGTATGAAAATTATAATCCCGTTGATTTGAACGCGCTCCTGTACAGAGATGCCATACTCATTCATGATTTGCAGATAGAAGCCGACGGCAAAGGCGACAGCTCTTTGCTGCAAAAGAGCGAGCATATTAAGAAAATGTTTCCGATATTTTGGAATGAGGAAAAACGATTCTATTTTGACAACAATTTTGCCGAAAAGAGACTGAGTGACATCAAAACAGTAGCGGGCTATATGCCGCTGTTTGTCGAGTTGATCGATCAAAAACAAGCCGACACACTGCAAAAGCACTTGACCGATTTTGTCGCTCCGGGCGGCATCACCACCACGGACATGGATTATGAAAATAATAGCGGCCGCAGCTATCCGTTGCTGTGCGCGCCATCTTTATATTTTGTCATCAAGGGGCTTTCCGATTATGAATTCATGGAAGACGCGGCGGATATCGGCGCCAATTGGCTGACAATGGTGCACGATCTTTATGAAGAGACCGGGGAAATGTGGGAGTGGTACAATGTCCAGGACAGGAGCATCGCATCGCCGAAAGGCGTGCGGAACACGCCCATTTTGGGGTGGACCGCCGGCACCTATGTGGCATTGCTGGATACTCTTGGTCTGGAATGATGGGACATAAAATTATAGGCACAGCCGGTCATATCGACCACGGTAAATCCAGTCTGGTCAGAGCGCTCACCGGCACAGATCCGGACCGCCTGGCCGAAGAACAGGCGCGCGGCATGACGATCGATCTCGGTTTTGCCTTTCTCAGCGACCGGATCGCCTTCATCGATGTCCCGGGACATGAAAAATTTATCAAGAACATGGTCGCGGGCGTCAGCACGGTGGACATGGCCATGCTGGTCATTGCGGCTGATGATGGCGTGATGCCGCAGACTCGCGAGCACCTCGACATCTTGAAAATTTTGCAGCTCAAACACGGCCTGGTCGCTCTGACCAAGATCGATATGGTCGATCAGGAATGGCTAACGATCGTCGAAGAGGATGTCCGTGAGCTGCTGAAAGGCTCTTTTCTGCAGAACGCTCCCATCATAAAAGTCTCTTCGGTCACGCGAGAGGGCATTCCGGAGCTTCGCGAAGCGCTCATTCAGCTCGCAGAGCAAACAACAGCGCGTCAGGATCGGGGCGTGTTTTGGATGCCGATCGATCGCTCTTTCACGATGAAAGGACACGGCACGGTTGTCACCGGCTCTGTGCTGTCCGGCAGCGTTGCCGTGGGCGACAGTTGCGATTTGCTGCCGCAGAAAAGGACCGTCAAGGTTCGAGCCATTCAGACGCACGGCGCCTCGACGAGCCGGGCAAGCCTGGGCGATCGCGCGGCTTTGAATTTGCTGAATATCGCGAAAAACGACATCGAACGAGGCAATATCCTCGCAACAGCCGGTTATTTCGAGCCTGCGAAAATCTTTGATGCAAAGCTGACCCTGCTGGAAAATGCGCCCCAGGGGCTCGCGCAGGGGACGCGAGTCCGCCTGCACATCGGCACGCGTGAAATCATGGCGCGACTGAAATTGCTCGGCATCGACAAACTGTCGCCCGGCCAGTCCGGCTATGCGCAATTGATGCTGGAACAAGCCGCTGTTGCGCAAAAGCGCGATCCGTTTGTGATCCGGCGCTATTCGCCGCAGCTCACCATCGGCGGCGGCATCATCCTCGACCCCAATCCTGAACCACACCGCCGCGCCGATCGAGCCGTCGTCGAACGGCTGCGCGCACTGGAGAACCCCGATCCGTCCGAGATCGTCACCGCCATCCTGCTGCAAACGCATCAACCGATAAAAATGGCTGATCTGAGCAAAAAAACATCCATCGAACCGAGCCTGCTCGAGCCGCTTTTAAACGAGCTCCTGGCGAAGAAACAGCTCTACTCGTTTGCCAAACAAGGCTATCTGCATAGAAACACCTTTGCTGAACTCAAAACCGCCATCGTCAGCACTCTGGAACTGTTTCATCAACAAGAGCCGCTGCGCCCCGGCATGAAACGGGCAAATCTGCTGGCGCAAACCGCCAGAGAGATGCCCGCTGTCTTTGATGCCGCCATCGA
>RQOI01000614.1 GCA_003854995.1 Candidatus Zhuqueibacterota bacterium | reverse complement strand
TCGCCATGAATTTGAACGCATCATCCAGGTCTTCAAAGCGCACAAGATACGCTACTTTTTTTACAACGGCGGCAATGACTCGATGGACACAGCCTATAAGATCAGCCTCGTCTCCAGAGAGATGGGCTTTGAGGTCGTTTCCATCGGTGTTCCCAAAACGGTCGATAACGACCTGCCCATCACCGACAACACGCCCGGCTATGGCTCTGTCGCCAAATATAATGCCATCTCCATTCGCGAAGGCTCTTTTGATGTCGAGTCCATGCACCGCGATTCGACCAAAGTCTTTATCCTCGAATCCATGGGTCGGCACGCCGGCTGGATCGTGGCTTCGACAGGCCTGGCCGCTGTGTCTGAAAAAGACGGACCGCACCTCATCCTCTTTCCGGAACGCATCTTTGACGAGGACGAATTCCTCGGCAAAGTGGACGAGATTGTCGCCAAGATCGGCTATTGCGTCGTCGCGGTCAGCGAGGGCGTCCACCGTCGAGATGGCACATTCCTGGCCGATTCCGGCTTGAAAGATAGTTTCGGCCACAAGCAACTCGGCGGCGCAGCACTCATCCTTTCCGGCATCATCGCCAGCGAGCTGGGTCTCAAAACTCACACCGCGATTTTAGACTATTGTCAACGGTCCGGCCGTCATATCGCCTCACGAACAGACGTCGAACAGGCCATAGCCTGCGGTGCAAAGGCCGTCGAGCTGGCGGCAGAAGATAAAAACGGCTTTATGCCCGTCATCTTTCGCGAGAGCAACAATCCATATGACTGGTCCATCGGCGAAGCGCCCATTTTGGCCATCGCGAACCAGGAAAAAAGAGTCCCGGACCACTTCATTCGCGCCGACGGCTATCACATCACCGACGCTTTCCGCGAATACGCCACGCCACTCATCGCCGGTGAAGATTACCCGCCCTATAAAGACGGCTTGCCGAACTATGTGCGACTGAAAAAAGTGCTGGTGCCGGCAAAGACAAATTAAATAAGGATTGGGCAAACCTTCTTGATCAAAAAGGTCTTGACAGTCTTACTCTTCAAGCTCGGAATAATCGATGATGAGCCGAGAAGCTCGCATGATCTTTGAACTTGAAAAGTGCACGGTACGCCAATGGCGGCCATCCGATGCCCAGTCCATAGCCAAACATGCGGACAATCGCAAAATCTGGCTCAATCTGCGTGATGCATTCCCACATCCCTACAAACTTGAGGATGCCCAAGCCTTCATCAAGATGGCGAAGAATATGCAGCCGGAAACTTATTTTTGCATCGAGCTCCAGCGACAAGCCGTCGGCGGGATCGGATTCTCGCTGCGCTCGGACGTCGAGCGAGTGTCAGCAGAGATTGGCTATTGGCTGGGCGAGGAATTCTGGGGCCGCGGCATCATGACCGAAGCCCTGCGCGCTGTCACAGACTATGCGATGACGGCACACAATCTCACGCGCATCTATGCGCTGCCATATGCCTATAACACCGCATCAGCACGGGTGCTCGAAAAAGCCGGATTCACCCTCGAGGGACGATTGCGAAAAAGTGTCATCAAAGATGGGGTGGTGACCGATCAACTCTTGTACGCATTCATTGCTGAGAATTGATGACCATTCCCACCTCATCCGCGTGATCGGATTGATTTCATTTTATAATTTCCGGAGATGTGAAATGAAAAAAGCACTCTGCATGTTGTCCATTTTTTCAATTCTTTTTTGCGCGCTCTGTTCAAAACAAGAGCCTGCACCGGTAAGGAGCCAATTTCATCCGAAAATTTCCGCATTTACCACCGGCCAGGTCTCTTGCCTCGCTCCCATTCGAATCGTGTTGACCGATCAGATCATTCAAGCCGAACAGATCGGCGCGGCCATTGAGCCGTCGCCATTTTCCTTCAAACCAAAGATCAAAGGCGTGGCCGTGTGGGCGAACGATCGCACAGTCGAGTTTCGACCGACAGAACGGCTGCCGCAGGCACAACAGTTCGAGGCCACATTCAATTTGCGCGACATCATGATCGTCGAAAAAGGGCAGGAGAGATTTGCCTTCTCTTTCACCACCGTCAAACAATCCATTGATCTGAGACTGGATGGCCTGTCATACGAGGACAGCGACCATATGAACAGGCAACGCCTCACAGGCGTCATCGAGCTGGCGGACGAGCAGGATATCAGCGACGTCGAAAATATTTTATCCGCCAAAAAAGATGGCAAAACTTTCGCTATCACCTGGCTGGAACAACAGGATAATCGCAAATTTCGCTTTGCGGTCACAGCCATCATCAGAGAAGAAAAAACCTCGCAGCTCACCCTGAAATGGGATGGTTCACCCATCGGCGTCGACGATAAAGGTGAAATTGAGATCGAGATCCCCGGCCTCGAAACTTTTTCCATCCTGAATGGCCGAGCCGTGCGCGACGATCGCGAATATGTGGAGCTGCGTTTTTCAGATCCGATCAAGCCCAAGCAAGAATTGAATGGCCTGATCACCATAGAGAACCATCCCAATACGCACTTTGCCATAACGGAAAATGTCATCGCTGTTTACAGCTCATCGCCATTCGTCGGTGATGTGCAGGTGACCGTATCACCGGGCATCAGCAATGTGATGGGCCGTAAAATAACCGCCGAAAGCAGACTGACGGTCACCTTTGAAGAGTTCAAACCGCAGGTGCGATTTGTAGGGGACGGCGCCATCCTGCCGACCAGCCATGGTCTGACCATCCCGATCGAAGCCGTGAACCTTCGCGCCATCACCGTGTCGGCGATGCTCATCAACGATCAAAAAATTCCGCAATTTTTGCAGGTAAACGACCTCAAGGGCGATCAGGAACTGGAACGCGTTGGCCAGATCGTCTGGCGCAACATCGTGAATCTGGATCCAACACCGAACAGACTGAACCAGTGGATTCGTTACGGCCTGGACATTTCGCCGCTCGTAGCGAAAAACAGCGGCGGCCTCTTTCGTATCTCTTTGTCTTTTCAGAGACAACACATCGCCTGCCAGTGTCCTGAAACGGAAGAAAGTGCAGAGAACGCCATCGCCGTCGATCCCTGGGATGAAGACGTGCTCCAGGAAAGACGATATTACTATGGTGAGAATTACGATGAGTATTGGACCAATCGCAAAAATCCCTGTCACCCGGCCTACTATCTGCAGTGGTACGACCATGACATACAAGCGACGCAAAACTTTATCATATCTGATCTGGCATTGATCGCCAAGCGCGGCGGTAATGACTCTCTGTTCGTGGCGGTCACCGACATCAAAAGCACCCAGCCGATGGCCAATGTATCACTAAAAGTGCTTGATTTTCAGCAGAATATCGTGGGATCAGGATCGACAAATGGCGATGGCATCGCCATCATCAAAACGAGCAAAAGGCCATTTCTTCTCATCGCCCGCACTCAAAGTCAGAGCGGCTATCTCAAATTGAATGACGGCTCATCCCTCTCGCTCAGCCACTTTGACGTCAGCGGCGAGACCGTCAACAGAGGATTACGCGGCTACATCTATGGAGAACGCGGCGTGTGGCGGCCCGGTGATCCCATCTACCTGACGTTCATATTGCTGAACGATGGCAAACTGCCAACCAGGCATCCCGTACGATTTGAGCTTTATAATCCGCGCGGCCAGCTCGTCGAGACCCTCACCGTGACGTCATCAATGAACGGATTCTATACCTTTCAAACAAAAACACAAGCCAATGCGCCGACCGGCGACTGGCTTGCAACCGTCCAGGTTGGCGGCGTCACATTCTCCAAATCGCTTAAAATAGAAACCGTAATGCCGAACCGATTGAAAATCACCCTGGACATGCACGGCAAAGAAGAACTCGACGCAGGCGATATCTCTGGCACGCTGTCCGCTGCCTGGCTGCACGGCGCCACAGCCAGTAATCTTGACGCTGATATCGAATTGAAATTGGCTCCGATGCAGACGACCTGGCCAAATTTCGCAGACTATAGCTTTGATGATCCCGCCATCACTTTCGAGTTCGAGAGCCAACAAGTATTCAAAGGTGCATTGAACGAAAAGGGCGTGACAACTTTTTCCAAACGCGTCGCGCCGACAGAGGCGCCAGGCAAACTGCAGGCACGCTTCACCACCCGCGTATTTGAACCTGGCGGCGCCTTCAGCACAGATTATTTCAATTTACCATTTCATCCGTTTCGACACTATGTCGGCCTCTTGCTTCCAGATGCCGGGGATCCGGATCGCATCCAATCAGATAGCACGGTCACCATCCGCGTGGTCCGCGTCACCGC